>JAKQJD010000088.1 GCA_029561355.1 Bacteroidota bacterium
GTTTCGATGGTATACAGGCGGCTTTCGCCGGTGGTGTTATTATAGCCCAGGGCAAACAATTCACCCGTTGCAGGCCGGAAATCCATACCCGCCAGCACTTGTCCGGCCGCAATGCCGCTCACCGGCACCAGGCTGCGGATAACGCCGGGCAGGTCGGAATCGAAGGAAATCAGGTTGTTTGTTCCACTCAATGCGAATACCACTTGGCCGGTTACTTCTTCCGGCACCTGCCGGTCAATTTCGATGGCAATATCGTCGATTTCAACACCGAGGCCGACCGGGCCGACCAGTGTTGCCGTTCCGGTTTGCAGATTGATAGTGAACAGGTTATCGGAAAAACTGATATCGTCGCTGGCAACAAAGTAGGCCACATTGGCGCCGGTTACCGCGTCGAGCGTGATGTCCAGGTCGTTCGTCTGGTTGTTGAGATTCTGGATAATGCCCAGGCTGCCTACCGTGTTGAGGGTGCCATTGTTGGGCGGAAGTTGGGTGGTGAGGATACCGAGTGAATCGTCGATATTGTACAGCGTAGTTGCCGTAGCGCCGATGTAACTGTTGGTGTAAGCCACCGCGCCGACGGAAGGGTTGGCGCCTGCATTGACGTCGGTGGGTGCAAAAGACAGGTCGCCGTCTACCGAAACCAGTGCGCCCGTTACGGGGTGCAGGCGGTAGTTGGCATTGCTGCTGCCGGTTACACGGATGCGGTCGACGGTAGGGTTGAAGTCGAAGCCGATTTTATCCATTCCCGCATCGAGCGTAACAGCCGCAGCGCCGATAGCCGTTGCAACAGCGGTGTTTTTGTTAATCGTGTACAGCCTCGCCGAGCCGGTTATTGAGTCGTATCCCAGGGCATATAGTTCACCCGTGGCCGGACGAAAATCGAGACCGGAAATTACCTGATCCGGGTCTACGCCGCTGACTGGCGTATTGGTTAATAACAGCGCCGGCGCACCCGCGTTGAAACTGACCAGACTTCCTCCGGATAATCCGAAAATGGTTTGGGCCTGTAGCACGGAAGCGCCGGCAAAGCAAAATCCAATGACAAAAGGAAGACAGGTTCGAAGAATAGGTATAAGGGATAGGCAGGTAGAGTGGTGGAGCATCGTAGGAAAATTTTAATTTGATTGGGAAAACCCGGGCCCTGGGGGCCCGGCATCTTCCTACCTACGAGTAGCGGCTCCAATTTGGTTTTCTACCGCACAATCAGTTTTTCCCGTTCCGGGCCCGTCGAGATCATTTTAATCGGCACCTCCAGATATGCTTCCAGATCGCTCAAATATGCTTGAGCCGCTTCAGGTAGCGCTTCGTATGTCGTGGCTGTTTCCAGCGAGCAGTTCCAGCCCTTGTATTCTTTCAAAACAGGTTCGACGGCAGTGTTGCACAGGTCGAATGGCAAGGTGTCTGTTTCCAAACCGTTGAGCCGGTATTTGGTAGCGGCGGCTATTTCCGGAAAAATATTCAGCACGTCAATTTTGGTCATGCAGATCTCCGTCACGCCGTTCAGCATAATAGTGTAACGGAGCTGCGGCAAATCGATCCAGCCGCAACGACGTGCACGGCCGGTGGTGGCGCCGAATTCCATACCTTCCTTGCGCAGTTTCTCACCCGTTTCGTTGTCCAGTTCGGTCGGAAAAGGTCCGCCGCCCACACGGGTGCAATACGCCTTGGTAATACCGATAACCCGTCCGATTTTTTGCGGCGCAACGCCCAGGCCCGTACAAACACCGGCCGTGATGGTATTGGATGACGTAACAAAAGGGTAGGTTCCGAAATCAATATCGAGCATACTACCCTGCGCACCTTCGGCCAGAATTTTTTTACCGGCCTTCAATGCGTCGTTGATATAGTATTCACAATCAACGAATTGCAGTGTGGTCAGTTCTTTAATGCTTTCAAACCAGGCGTTTTCTTCCGTTTCGAGATCGAAGGTTACTTCCGGGTAAATTTTGAGCAGTTCCAGGTGTTTGGCTTTCAGTGCCTCGTATTGCTCCCGGAAAGTGGGGGATTCCACATCGCCGACACGAAGTCCGTTGCGGCCCGTTTTGTCCATATAGGTAGGTCCGATGCCTTTCAGCGTGGAGCCGATCTTCGCTTTCCCCTTGTGGGCTTCACTGGCCGCATCGAGCCAGCGGTGGGTGGGCAGGATCAGGTGGGCTTTACGTGAAATGAGCAGCCGGTCGTGAAAAGCCACGTCCGATTGCTCCAGCGCACGCAATTCCCGTTGAAAAACCACCGGATCGAGCACCACACCGTTGCCGATGAGGTTGATCAGGCTGGGGCGGAAAATTCCCGATGGGATCGTGTGCAGTACATATTTTTTTCCTCCGAATTTGAGCGTGTGCCCGGCATTGGGTCCGCCCTGAAAACGCGCCACGATATCGTAGTCGTTTGCCAGATAATCCACAATTTTACCTTTACCCTCGTCGCCCCATTGCAACCCCAGGATTACGTCGATTTGATGCATATAATTGATTTTAAATGATTTCCGGGCGAAAAGCCGCTTTTAAAGTTCTTATTCCCCGTCCGGATTTGAGGCCACAAAAGTAGGAAAACAAAAAGCAATGGGATGGGAAAGCGCCGGCTTTTCTTACCTTTGCGTCATGATCAGGCCGGCATTACTTTTATTGCTGTTTCAAGTGTGGGTGGTACGGGCATCCGGCCAGGCAGCAGTGAATCCCTTCGACCTACTTCACAGGCTTCCCAAAGAGATGATTGCTGCAACGGAAGCGGAAGCATCGGCCCTTGCCGTCAATCCCTTTGAAGTAGTGGCACACCGGGCACCGGGCATCAGCCAGGTCCTTTCCGAGAATAAAACGGAGGTTTTTCAGCCATTTTCCATTCTGCCACGCGGCAATGGTTTGTCCAGCACCCTGTTGTTCGGGTTGCTGGTTGCCATGTTTGCCGTACTCACTTTGTCCGTTGCGGCCAATCGCAGCGCGGTAGGCAAAGCCTGGCGTGGTTTTTTGAACGACAATGCGCTGACGCAGGCGCAACGGGAAGCCACGGGGATCGTGGGCAGCACACCATATTACCTGCTGTACCTGAATTTTTTGTTGAATATCGGCCTGTTTATCTTTCTGGTCATACGGTTTTTCACCAACGACCGTTTCAACAATGCGCCCTTTTTATTCATCTGTCTCCTGGGAGGAGCGGGCATATTTTTATCCAAACACCTGATTTTCTCCATCATTCGCTACCTGTTTCCGGTAGAGTCGGAGATTAACCGGTACAATTTCCTGATCATCATTTTCAACTGCATCCTGGGGCTGTTCCTGGTGCCGTTTAATTTTATGATCGCCTTCGGTTCGGAAAGTTTTTACCAGGGATTGCTGGTGTTCTGGGTGCTGGGGCTGGTGACCATTTTTTACGTCTACCGGTCGTTGCGGGCGCTGAATATTGGCAGCAAATTTTTGGTGAGTGACCAATTTCACTTTTTATTGTACCTTTGCACCGTCGAAGTAGCACCGGTTGTCCTCCTGGCAAAATTGGCCATTATGCAATTCTGATTCCCTGTTCTCTGCTAATTCCTGCTTTCCGTGGAATTCCCTGCACTCAATTTTTGTTAAAACGATCGCTATTTTCATTGGAAGAAACCATACAAATTTCACGAAACACACCAGTCCGAATGTCTGCAACTGCTGCATCCGCTCAGGAAGAAACCTTCAAAAAAGTCCAGAATATTCTCATTTCTCAGGCCCAGCCGGCTATCAGAACCCAGTACGATGAACTGGAGAAACGCTTCGAGGTACGAATTGATTTCGTCCCGTTCGTGACGATCGAAGGCCTGACGGAAAAAGAATACCGGAAAAACAGGGTGTATCCGAACGATTACACTGCTATTGTTTTCACCAGTAAAAACGCTGTAGACCATTTTTTCCGCCTTTGCGGCGAATTGCGCATCAAAATGTCGGAAGAAACGAAGTACTTCTGTTCGACCGAGGCTATTGCCAATTACCTGCAAAAATTCATCATGTTCCGGAAACGCAAGGTGTTCAACGGCACCAAATCGATCCCGGAACTGAAATCCTACATCCTGCGCAACAAGGAAGAGAAATTTTTCCTGCCATGCAGCGACCAGGGCAACCCGGAAGTGACGAAGTTTTTCCGCGACCTGAAGGTGCCGATCCAGGAAGCCGTCATGTACCGTTCCATCAACAATGACTTGACCGACCTGAAAGATATCAAATACGATATCATCGCGTTCTTTTCGTCCCTGGAAATCAAATCCATGTTCGAACAGTTCCCCGATTTCAAGCAGGAAGACCGCCGCATCTGCGTATTCGGCGCCTCGGCCAGCAAAGCGGTCACCGAACGCGGCATGACGGTCAGCATTCAGGCGGGAACGCCGGAAGCGCCTTCCATTGCCGTGGCGCTGGAGAATTATTTGAAGGTATCGAACAAGAAATAAGAGCGTGTTTGGTTTTGTGTATTTCGTGTTTCGTAAGGGTCAACCACAAGCTAAACACCAAACACAAAAACCAAACGTCCTCCAGGCTACCGTCCCGGATTTTCCGCATGCAGGAAAATCCGGGATTTTTTATTGGCGAAAATTGACACGCAACCGCTGTTTACCACGCCCCGTAGCACTACCTTTACCCTCCATTTGAAGGTGTTTCGTGTTTTGTATTTCGTGTTTCACACAGGGTTATCAATTACCCTTATCCTAAACACTCCCACAAAAAACCAAACACCCTCGCCTAAATCGCACCCTGCCATGCTGCTTACCCTGCTCCGCAAGGAAATCCTGCTGGAATTCCGCCAGCGTTACGCCATCAGCGGTATTGTCCTCTATGTCTTCAGTATGGTCTTTGTGGTATACGCCGCAAGCATCAAGGTACAACCACAGGTATGGAACGTGCTTTTCTGGCTCATCATCCTGTTTGCCAGCATCAATGCTGTGGTGAAAAGTTTTGTGCAGGAAAGCGGCGCCCGGCAGTTGTATTATTACCAGTTGGCCGACCCGGCCATGCTGCTGCTGGCCAAAATCATTTACAATACCTTGTTATTGCTGGTATTGAGCCTGCTGGCCTTCGGCACCTACAGTGTGGTGGCA
>JAKQJD010000173.1 GCA_029561355.1 Bacteroidota bacterium
CGCTTATCGTTCACCACCATAATTCCCGACATCGTGTTTGGATTTCTAAAGAAAATACTCGGCACCAAGCAAGACCGCGACATGAAGCAATATCAGTCGACGGTAGCCGAAATCAATAATTATTTCGAGCAGTACCAGAGCCTGTCCAATGACGAACTGCGCTCCAAAACGCTCGATTTCCGCGCCCGCATCAAAGAATACCTGGCCGATATCGATACGGAAATCACCTCTGTACAGCAACAGGCCGTAGATGCGGAAGATTTTAACGAAAAAGAACGCCTGTTTAAAGAGGTGGACGAACTCGTGAAATCGCGCGACAAGGCATTGGAAGATATCCTGCTGTCCATTCAGCCGGAAGCCTTTGCCCTCGTGAAAGAAACCAGCCGCCGTTTCTCCCATAATGAAACGCTGACCATGACAGCCACCGACCACGACCGCTGGCTGGCTGCCAAACCCGGCAAAACCTACGTGACCATCGATGGCGACCAGGCGATCTGGAAAAACCGCTGGCTTGCTGCCGGCGGCGAAGTCGTGTGGAACATGGTGCACTACGACGTACAGTTGATCGGCGGTATGGTGTTGCACGACGGTAAAATTGCCGAGATGGCCACCGGTGAGGGTAAAACCCTCGTGGGTACCTTGCCCGCCTACCTCAACGGCGTATCGGGCGAAGGCGTACACATCGTAACCGTGAACGACTACCTGGCCCGACGCGACTCCGAATGGGTAGGCCCCATTTATGAATTCCTGATGCTGAAGGTGGATTGTATCGACAAATACCGCCCGCATTCCAAAGAGCGCATCGAGGCCTATAAAGCCGACATCACCTTCGGTACCAACTCCGAATTCGGCTTCGACTACCTGCGCGACAACATGGTTATCAGCCCCGACGAACTGGTGCAGCGCAAACACCACTACGCCATCGTGGATGAGGTGGACTCCGTGCTGATCGACGACGCGCGTACGCCGCTGATCATTTCCGGCCCCGTCACCCGCGGCGCCGACGACCAGGAATACGTCGAACTCAACCCGACCGTCAAACGCCTGCTCGAAGAACAAGGCAAACTGGCTGCCCAGTTTCTGACCGACGCCCGCAAACTGATTTCCTCCGGCAACACCGGCGCGGAAGAAGGCGGTGGCGGCCTTGCCCTGCTGCGCGCACACCGGGCCCTGCCCAAGTCGCGCCCACTCATCAAGTTCCTGAGCGAAGAAGGTAATAAAGTACTGCTGCAAAAATCGGAAAACGTTTACCTGCAGGAAAATGCCAAACGTATGCCCGAGGTAGACAGCGAGTTGCTGTTTTACATCGACGAAAAAAACCGGCAGGTGGAACTCACTGAAAAAGGTGTCGAATTCCTGTCGCGTTTCAGCAATGACCCGGGCTTCTTTATCATGCCCGACATCAGTGAAGCGCTGGTGTTCATCGACCGCGACGAGAACCTGAGCCACGAGGAAAAAATTGAAGCGAAAGAGCGCCTGTCGCAGGATTACGGGGTGAAAAGCCGCCGCGTACACGCCATTCAGCAATTGCTGAAAGCCTACGCACTGTTTGAAAAAGACAATGAATACATCGTTATAGACGGCGACGTAAAAATCGTGGACGAACAAACGGGCCGCGTCATGGAAGGCCGCCGCTATTCCGACGGTCTGCACCAGGCCCTGGAAGCGAAGGAAAACGTAAAAGTGGGCGAGATTACCCAGACTTACGCTACGGTGACGCTCCAGAACTACTTCCGCATGTTCCACAAACTGGCCGGTATGACCGGTACGGCCGAAACGGAAGCCAAGGAATTGTGGGATATCTACAAACTCGACGTGGTGGTAGTGCCTACCAACCGCCCGATTACCCGGCAAGACGAACAGGACCTGGTGTACAAAACCGCCCGGGAAAAATACAATGCCGTCATCGAGGACATCGTGAAACTCCGCGATGCGGGTCGCCCGATCCTGGTCGGTACCACCTCCGTGGAAATTTCCGAACTGCTGTCGCGCATGCTCAAAATGCGCGGCATCGACCACAACGTACTGAATGCCAAGCAACACCAGCGTGAAGCCGAGATCGTAGCGGAAGCGGGCCAGCCTAGTAAGGTGACCATCGCCACCAACATGGCCGGTCGGGGTACCGACATCAAACTCGGCCCCGGCGTAAAAGAAGTCGGCGGTCTGGCTATCATCGGTACCGAACGCCACGAAAGCCGCCGGGTCGACCGCCAGTTGCGCGGCCGTGCCGGTCGTCAGGGCGACCCCGGTTCGTCGCAGTTTTACGTGTCGCTGGAAGACCAGTTGATGCGTCTGTTCCAGAGTGACCGCATCGCCGGCCTGATGGACAAAATGGGCCACAAGGAAGGCGACGTGATCCAGCACTCCATGGTAACCAACAGCATCGAGCGCGCACAGAAAAAAGTAGAGGAAAATAACTTCGGCATCCGGAAACGCCTGCTCGAATATGACGACGTGATGAACATCCAGCGGGAAGCGATCTACAAAAAACGCCACAACGCCCTGTTCGGCGACCGCCTTTCGGTCGATATCAACAACGCCTTCACCGCTATTACTTCCGAACTGGTACAGGTGCACCGCGAAGGCGGCGATTTCGAAACCTTCCGGCTCGATTCGATCCGCGTCATCGGCGTAGACCCTGAAATGGATCCCAACTGGTTCAAAACCGCTCCGATGGGGACGGTGCTGGCTACGTTCCAGCAACAGGTATTCGACCTGTACGAATACAAATCAAAACAGGTCGGCGATCGTTTGTTGCCGATCATCAAGGATGTATTCACCCGCGAAGGCCAGCGCTACAAACGTATCGTCGTGCCGTTTACCGACGGCAGCCTGGGCCTGAACATCAGCGCCGACATGGAAGAGGCCATCAAAAGCAACGGCAAATCCATCATGCACGACATCGAAAAAGTGGCCACCCTGGCCCTCATCGACGACGCCTGGAAGGAGCACCTGCGCAACGTGGACGACCTGAAAGAATCCGTACAAGGCGCCTCCTTCGAACAGAAGGACCCGCTGGTGATCTATAAAATGGAAGCCTACAACCTGTTCGAGGGCCTCATCGGCCACATCAACTCGAACGTGACTTCCTTCCTGCTCAAAGGCTCGCTCACGCTGCCCGACGAACAGGACGTGCAACGCTCCCAGCAACAACAGGCCGCCGCAGAAGCGCAACGCCGCGCCCAGGCCAGCCGCCTGCGCGCCAACAACTCCGGACAGGAAATGACCGAATCGCAGCAGGCCGCCCAGCGCGCCGCAGCGGCCGCCGGCCAAAGCGGTCCGGTACAGCGCGTGCAGCCGATCGTGAAAACGGACAAGGTGGTGGGCCGGAATGAACCCTGCCCTTGCGGAAGCGGGAAAAAATATAAGAACTGCCACGGAGCCGCCTAGTGAGTTGTGAATAGTGAGTTGTGAGTGGCGTATAGATCCCGAACTTTTGTGGAAACAAGAGTTCGGGATTTTTTGTGAAAGTCTCTTGAGAAATTTTCAGTTGCATCAGCACCTTCTTTATACCCTCGTACCCTCTCAAAAGCAAGTGACCACAAACCGGGGCGACCATAAACCAACCGGGCGACCACAAGGATCGCCCCTACCCACGAAATCCAAAACCTTTGTTAACATGAATGCCAAAGGTGAACGGGTAGGGGCGACCCTTGTGGTCGCCCCGGTTTATGGTCGCCCGGTACAACAACCCGGTACAACAACCCGGAATAATTGCTCCGACCTGTAGCTCGTCCCGCCATTAACAGGAACGTAAAGCCCATAAAAAAATCCCGAATCTCTCTCAACAAGAAAGATTCGGGACCAAATTTTTATCCTTTATTCGTTAAAAAAGCACTTTCCAGATTGCATTCTCAAAATGCCAGGCGCAACGCGCCCTAATAACGAATAACCAATAACCATTAACGCACCACAATCAGTTTCTCCGTTTTCACCGCATTACCCGCCTGAATGCGAACGAAGTAAAAGCCGCTCGACAGTTGTGTGGTGTTCAGCGTAAACTGTTGCTCGCCTGCTACTGCTTTTTCATTGATCTGAGCGCCGAAGTACTGGCCGTTCAGGCCGTAGATAGATACGTTCAGGTCGGCAGGCGTAGTCAGTTCCATTTGCAGGGTCACTTGGTCGTTGGCCACCGTCGGGAACATTTTCACGCGGCTGATATACTGCTCCACGTTTTTCGTTTCGGTGAGGCCGTCGACGTTCAGTTCGAGGAATTTAGCCCAGCCCTGCGTCCAGTCTTCCTGTCCGCCGAACGCGCCGGCGTAAGATACCTGGTCGAAGAAACTGTTGTTCACACGTGCTGCCGTGAAGGAAGCGGCGCCCAAAGCCGGCGAATTGAATTTCGGTTGTGCATTTGGGTAGTCCAAGTTGAACGGGTCCTGTAGATTCACGGAAGCCGCAGCGGCCAGGGCCGAGTTGGCAAAACCGGTAGTGTTGAACCAGTTTGTCACATCGAAACCGACGGTGTTGGTCGTGGTCAGCAGGGAAGTCGGGCCTGCTACGAAGGTATTTTTTACTTCGATTTTATTGGACGTAGCGTGGTTGGCGCAAGAGTCGCCGTCGATAAAAATACCCACCGGGTAACTGCCCATCAGGATCGAGTTGAAAATTGCTGGTTCGGAGTTGCGGCGAATGTGTGCTGCGCGTTTGTAGTCCGGAGCCACGGAACCCGAAGGGCCTACGATGGTGGCGTTGGAGAACGTCGGGCGGGTTTTAGGTGTTGCAGCCGTACCGGTCGCGTTGTTGTCTATTTCAAAACCGTTGGAGCCGCTCACGTCTGCTACTTCCGGGTCGCGTACCGAAAAAGCGTACTGAATATTGCCGTTGTAGCCGAAATCGCAGTCGAAATCGTCGTCGAGGCCGCGGTAAGCGATGAGGTGTTTGCAGTTGACCGAACCGCCGAACCATTCGTACGAGTCGTCGCCGGAGTACGCTACTTCGACGTGGTCGATGGTGGTGCCGGAGCCGACGCCGCCGAGTGTGAGGCCGTTGATCTCGTTGTTCGGCTGGAATGCGATACCGGGGTATTCGATGCGCACGTATTTCAGCGTACCGGAGTTATCTGCTGCGTTGGGTGTGCCGCCGCCGCAAGCACCGCCGTAGAGGCCGTCGCCGGCAGCATTGTTCACGCCGCCTTCAATTTCGCCGCAACCGGCTGTACCCTGATAGGAGGTATTGGTAGTGCCGTTTCCGAGGATGATCACACCGCCCCAGGAGCCATAGGTGGGTTCCGGGTCGTTGGTGGTGAATACGATGGGCAGGTCGGCAGTGCCTTCCGCTTCGATTTTAGAGCAGCGCGTTACGATGAGCGCACCTTTCGTACCCTTATCGCCTTTGATCACTGTGCCCGGCTCGATGGTCAGGGTAGCGCAGTTTTTCACATAGATAAAACCTTGCAAAACGTACACTTTATCGGCAGTCCAGGTAGTATTGGCAGTAATGTTACCGGAAATGACCACTTCCGGCGTAGGCGCCAGGCCTGCCTGTTGCAGGTTGTCGCCGAAACGCGACCAGGAAGCCGTCCAGTCGCCCGAAGGACCGAAAGCGCCGGCATAACTCACCTGCGTGAAGAAACCGCCGCCGAGGCGTGCGTTGGAAAAATCGGAAGCGCCAAGCACCGGCGAAGTCGCTTCCGGACGCGGGTCGGGAACGTTCAGGTTGAACGGATCGGCCAGTTGTGCGTCGGCGGAATTGGTGCCGGTGGAAATCTGGTTGGCTGTTGCGTAGGCGGCGATGTCAAAACCGGCGCCATTGGTCGACAGCGGAGCAGTCATACCGTGGTAGAACGAGTTTTTCACCACCAGTTTGCCGGCTTGTGCATTGAGGGCGCAGGAGTCGCCGTCGATAAACAGGCCGACGGGGTAAGAACCGACAAATACGGAGTTGAACACACCCGGCTCGGAATTGCGGCGCAGGTGGTTGGCGCGTTTGAAGTCGGGCGCTACGGTTCCGTTCGGGCCGGCGATCGTTACATTGGAGAACGTCGGGCGGGTTTTAGGCGTAGCGCCGGTACCTGTAGCGTTGTTGTCCACTTCAAAACCGTTGGAGCCGCTCACGTCGGCCACTTCAGGGTCACGTTGGGCATAAGCGAACTGGATGTTGCCATTGTAGCCGAAATCGGCATCAAAATCGTCGTCGAGGCCGCGGTAAGCGATCAGGTGTTTTGCGTTGACCGAACCGCCGAACCATTCGAACGAGTCGTCGCCGGAGTAGGATACCTGTACGTTGTCGATGGTAGTACCCGAGCCGACGCCACCCATGGTGAGGCCGTTGATCTCGTTATTGGGCTGGAAAGCGATACCGGGGTATTCGATGCGTACGTATTTCAGTACACCGGAATTGTCGGTAGCATTAGGCGTACCGCCGCCGCAGGCGCCGCCGTAGAGGCCGTCGCCGTTGGCATTGTTCACACCGCCTTCGATCTCGCCGCAACCGGCCGTGCCCTGGAAGGAAGTGTTGGTCGTGCCGTTGCCGAGGATGATGATGCCACCCCAGTCGCCGTAGTCGGGAGAGGATTCGTTGCTGGTAAATACGATAGGCTGGTCGGCAGTTCCTTCCGCGATGATTTTGGAGCCGCGCGTGATGATCAGGGCGCCTTTGGTGAGTTTATCGCCTTTGATCAAGGTGCCTGCTTCGATGGTCAGCGTCGCACCGTTTTTTACATACACAAAACCACTCAGCAGGTAGGTGTTGGTTTTACTCCAGGTCGTATTGGTCGTAATATCGCCCGATACCGTCACCTGCGCAAAAATACCGGTGCAGGCGGCTACATAAAGGGCAAGTAGTAGAAGTGTCTTTTTCATTGCAGGATATTTTTTGATGAAAATGTTGCGCCGCAAAGGTCGCTTCATCCTATCCCGCAGGGGCAAAGAGGGGGTTAAGTTTGGTTTAAGTCTGTATTAAGCCAAGGTAAAGTTAGAAGTGAGAAGAGAGAGGTGAGAAGTGAGATACGTAGAGTTGACCGCTTCGCCCAAGAATAGAAGTGAGAAGAGAGAGGTGAGAAGTGAGATGCGTAGATTACACCGCTTTACTCTAGTATTTTGAAAATACCATGGGCGAAGCGGTGTAATCTACGCATCTCACTTCTCACCTCTCACTTCTCACTTCTAATTCAAGCTCGGCAGGAACCCATATTCCTTCCCATACCGCAGCATCTGCTTCACAAAATCCAGTTCGCGTTCTACTTTGATGTCGATGATTTTGCCGGAGGCGTTTTTGACGGCGATCAGTTTGGGCTGCACGAACCCGGAGTAGGCTTTGGTGGGCAGGCTGGCATAGCGGGCTTTCACTTGTTTGCCGGTTTCGGCGTCGGTTTTGATACCGTATGTTTCCACGAGTTCGCGGGCGGCATTAAAATCGCCTTCCGATTTGATGCGCTGGAGTTCGGAGAGCAACTGGCCGAAGAGAACGCGCAATTTGGCGTAATCGCGGATGTCATAATATATTTTTCCATTGCGCACTTCCTTGACGATCACGTTATTGGATTTTCCTTTTTCCAGCGCCCAGGCAGCTACCAACTGGCGGTTGCGCATATGGTCTTCCTCGATGTCGTGACCGGGTTGCAGGCGGCGGAGTTGCATGAGCAGGCCGTTGCGGATGTAGTTGTCGTACTCGGCTTTGTAGGCATTGGCATCGGGCAGCAGGCCCCACTCGACCAGTTTCGGGTCGGGCATGTAGTAGAGCGCTACGAGGTCAGCGCGACCTTCTTCGAGGGTGCTGGCGTATTGTTTCAGCGTGATGTTTGGCTCCGGCATGCCGGGTTTCATCTGGCCGCTGGCGTGACCGATCACTTCATGCAGGGCGGTGTGCATTTTACCGCAGGCTTCGGCGTATTTCCGGGCGTTTTCGATTTCTTCGGGGTCATTGGCGAATTCGGCAGTGGCCAGGGCGCCGCCGGCTTTTCCGTAAGCGTTCTCGATGTTGTTCAGACTGACCGATTTGGAACCCAGTTCACGTATCCAGTTGGAGTTGGGCAGGTTGACGCCGATGGGCGTGCTGGGAGCGCAGTCGCCGCCTTCCATGGCCACGTTGATCACGCGGTAGGAAACACCCTGCACCTTTTTCTTTTTGTAGGCAGCGGGGATGGTGCTGTTATCTTCGAAATACTGGGCGTTCTTACTCACGATGGCCATTTTTTCGGTAGCCTCCGGGTCGTTGTACTGCACCATGGCTTCGAAATCGGCTTTGTACCCTTTCGGGTCGTGGTACACTTCGATAAACCCATTGATGAGGTCGATCTTGCTTTCGGTATCTTTTACCCAGGCCATATTGTACTCATCGAATTTTTTCAGATCGCCGGATTTGAAGTATTCGACCAGCAGGCCGAGAGCCTTTTTCTGTTGAGCATTTTCGGCAAATGGAATCGCTTTTTCCAGATTTTCCACTACTTTATCAAGCGCTGCGCCGTACATGTTGCCGGCGCCTGCGCGCCAGACGATTTCTTTCAGTTTGCCGTTTTCGCTCACCAGTTTGCTGTTCAGGCCAAAAGATGGCGGGTTGGGACCGGCTGCATCCAGCATTTTTCCGTAAAAGTCGTCAACCTGTTCTGCGGTGACGTTTTCATAAAAATTGACGGACGAGCCTTTGACCACGTCGGTAGAAGCATCCTTGCTGGTGCGTTTCGGGAACACCGTCGGGTCGAACACCACCGGCAGCAGGCGTGCCAGAAATGCGTTGACATCTTCTCCGGTAGCCAAGGGCAGCATTTTGGCGTCGGCGCCTTTCACGAGCGAAGTGAAATAGGCTTGCGAGCAGCCCGGGATCATTTTGGTTTCGTTGTAGTGGTGGTGGATGCCGTTGCTGAACCACACGCGTTTGGCATACAGTTCGAACGCTTTCCAGTCGGCCGAATTCCGGTCGCCTTTATAGGTGTTAAAAACGGTTTCCAGCGTTTTGCGCACGGTGAGGTTCATTTTGCAGTGCTGATCGTAAATGATATCGCGACCGGCCAGCGTGGCTTCGGAGAGGTAATAAATGAAGGTTTTCTGGCGCAGGTCGAGTTTGTTCCAGCCCGGGAGTTCATATTGCAGGATCTGGAGGTCGGCGAAAGTGTCGAGCAGTACTTTGTCGACATCTGAGCCCATCGACGTTGCAGTGGCGGGCATCTGCTTTCGGCCGCAGGAAAAGAGCAGGAAAAATGCTGCGATCCAGGTCAGGGCGCGCAGCGGAGATACGAATTTCATGAAAGATGATTTTAGAATTGGAAAGGATGAGGGATGAGAATTCGAGGATTTGAGGATGCGAGGATTTGATCCGCCTGAGTGAGATGAGTGGCAGATCAAATCCTCGCATCCTCAAATACTCGAATCCCCGTCACCGGGTTTTATCTTTATTCACCAGCATATTCAACTTGCCGTACAACTGATTAACGGGTTCGGCGACGGGAAATTTTTTGTCACCCCAAACGACCCGTTTGCCCGAGTATTGCAGAAAAGAGTACATGTTGGCGGGGTGTTTGAAATCCAGCGTTTGAATACCGGCCTCGTCGGCGGCTTTAAACATGGATTTTGCCACACTGCGTTTTACACTTTGAATTTCGGCCAGCGAATCGCCCATGGTGGCCTCGTGCTGAAACACCTGGCCGTTTTCCAGCAAAATATAATATGATTCCTTGCCGACGAAACCGCCGCCGGTACCCCACTGGAGTTGTTTTTCAGGTAAAGATTCGGGCATGTAATGCTTGTGTTTGCAGGCGGAGCCGGACAATACGACCAGTACGGCCAAGCAGAAAAAGAGCGTTTGAATTTTCATCGGAAAGGAACGGTTTAGGTTAAAAGAATGCTTCACGTGGCAAATGTAGAACAAGCGTATGCGTAGACAGTGCGGACAAAGTAAAAAGTCGGTCCGTTGTGCCATAATTTTTACAGTTTTGCCCCGGCGTTTATGAAAAAAAGATTGGATATACGGGTGTTCCTGCTGGCGGCCCTCCTGGCTTTGCCGGCTTCTTTTTTTGCCCAAACCGGCAGAACGGACTCGCTGCGGCAGCAACTGGCGCTGTCCAGACAGGATACCCAGCGCGTCAATCTGCTCACGGAACTGGCCTGGGATATCAACGAAGCGCATACCGACGAATCGGCCTCGTTGTTACAGGAAGCCGTCAGCCTGTCGCAAAAACTGAAATACCCTAAAGGTGAAGCCGTTGCCTGGAACGGCCTGGGCGTGGTGGAAGAGATTCGCGGCAACCTCGCGCAGGCAGAAATTTTTTACAAAAAAGCGCTGGATATCCGCCGTGTCCTGAAAGATTTGCACGACCTGGGCGCCTCGCTCAACAACCTCGGCGTGCTCAATGAAATGACGGGCCATTTCGATACCGCTCTGGTATTTCACCGGGAAAACCTGCTCATTCAGCAGCAACTGCGCGACACGGTGAAAATCGCGCGCGCCCTCTTCAACCTCGCCGCTGCCTACCAGGAAATGGGCCTGTACCCCGAAGCGCAAAGCAACCTGCTCGAAGCCCGCCTGATCCTCGAAGCCCGCAACGACCGTGACGGTATGGCCAAAGTGTACTCCCAACTCGGCCACCTGCAACTCGAACTCGACCGCTACCCCGACGCCCTGAAATGGTATGCGCAGTCGCTGCAACTGCGCGAACGCCTGAACGACCCCGCCCGGCTGGCGGAAGCGCTCACCGATTACGCCAATGCGCTCGATGAAGTGGATTCGTCCCGCATAGCACTCGGGTTTTATCAGCGCGCTCTGCAACTGTGGAAAAAACTGGACGACCTGCCGGGTCAGGCAAATGTGTACACCAATATGGGCGATGCATACAAGCACATCGGTCATTACGTCGCTGCGCTCAATTACCTGCAACAGGCAGAAAAAATCAGCCTTTCGCTCGATGACAAACAGGCGCTCATGGAAGTGTACAACACCATCGGCGATGTGCATTATCGCGCCGGACGGCAGGAGCAGGCACTGGAATACGTGCGGAAATACTACAACATCGCCCGGGAAACAGGCGACGAAAAATACGTGCAGGGGGCCTACAAGGACTTTGCGGAAGTGTATGCGCGTATGGGTAATTTCGCCGAAGCCTACAACTGGCGCGTACAATACGACAGCCTGCGCTACCAGCGGCTCAACGAAAAGATCGGCACCGATTTCGTGCGGAAAGAAGCCGTTTTTGCCGACCAGAAAAAACAGGAGGAAATAGAAGAGCAACGCCGTGAACTGCGTGTGCGAGATGCCGAACTGGCCTCCTCCAAAACCCGGCAGTGGGCGCTGTTGGGAGGCGCCGTACTGCTTTTGCTGCTGGCGGGACTGTTGTTCAACCGCAACCGCATCCGGGCGCGGGCCAACTCCGAACTGGCCGCCAAAAACCGCGCGATTCAGCTGGAACGCGAACGTGCCGACGGCCTGCTCATGAACATCCTGCCGGAGCGCACGGCACTCGAACTGAAACTTCACAACAAGGTATTACCCGTTCGGTATGAATCGGTTACAGTCATGTTCACCGACTTCAAGAGCTTTACTACCATTGCCGAAACCATGTCGCCGGAAGCCCTGATTGCAGTGCTCGACGAATGTTTCCGGTTGTTTGATAGCATTATTGCGCGACACGGGCTGGAAAAAATAAAAACCATCGGCGATGCCTACATGTGTGCGGGCGGGTTGCCGACGGAAAATAAAACCCACGCCACCGATACGGTGAGCGCTGCGCTGGACATGCTGGAAGAACTGCGGCTGCTGATGCTGAAAAAATCTTCGGAGCAGCAGGAACTGTTTGAAATGCGGATCGGGATACACACGGGCCCGGTGGTGGCCGGTGTGGTAGGCAGCCATAAATTTGCCTACGACATCTGGGGCGATACCGTCAATGTGGCTGCACGGCTGGAACAGGGCGGAGAGATCGGAAAGATCAATATTTCCGAAAACACTTACCAGCAGATCAAAGGCCGGTTCGACTGCACGTACAGGGGCCGCCTGGCCGCTAAAAACAAAGGAGAAATTGCAATGTACTTCGTAGAAGGCCCGAAAATGCAAAACTAAAAATACCTTTGTGCGCTGCTAAAAACCCAAAAACACTTTTTTTACCTAGACCGTGCTGGAATATGCAGGAATTGTTTGTCAAACTGTTCAAATTCGGGGTAGTCGGCGCATCCGGCGTTGTGGTCGATTTCGGCATCACGTGGCTGTTAAAAGAGCGCCTGCAGGTGAATAAGTATTTCGCCAACAGTACAGGTTTTGCCTGTGCCGTATTGAGCAATTACCTCCTCAACAGGATATGGACTTTTCACAGCCATGATCCGAACGTAGCCGTACAGTTCACCAAATTCCTGGTGATCGCCCTGATCGGGCTGCTCCTGAACAACGGGATTATCTACGTGCTCACCGAACGCCAGGGCGCACGGTTTTACCCTGCCAAATTATTTGCAACAGGCATCGTGATGCTCTGGAATTTCTGGGCGAACTACACGTTCACCTTCCACGCCTGAGCCTGTTTACATCACCTTTACTTCCACGGCCGTCATACCTTTTTTGCCGCGTTTGGTTTCAAACGTGACAGCATCGCCATTTCTGATTTTGTCGACCAGCCCGGTGATGTGTACGAAAACTTCCTGTCCGGTTCCTTCTTCGACGATGAAACCATATCCTTTGGACTCGTTGTAAAATTTAACGGTTCCCTTGTACATTGAAAAAAATTTAAAATGAGGAATAAAATGGCTGTGGCCGCCGCAAAATTATAAAATCGGAGCTACAATCCGAAAGTGCTGTTCCACCAAATTCAAATTATACCGGGAAGCAGAATCGTTTAACTTTGCCAGAACTATACCTTACCGATACCATGAAACAGTCTTATACCCTTGTGGTCAACGGCCATTCCCACACCGTCGAAGCAGAACCCGATATGCCGCTGCTGTGGGTGCTGCGCGACTTTTTACAACTCACCGGCACCAAATTCGGCTGCGGCGTGGCCTCCTGCGGCGCCTGCACGGTGCTGGTAAATGGAGAGGCTACACGTTCCTGCATCGTACAAATGCAAAATACCGCCGGGCTGCGCATCACCACCATCGAAGGCCTGTCGCCCGACGGCAGCCATCCCGTGCAGAAAGCCTGGGAAGAAGTGAGTGTTCCGCAATGCGGCTACTGCCAGGCCGGGCAAATGATGACGCTGGCCGGACTGCTGCACCAGCACAAAAAACCTACCGAAGAACAGATCAGCACGGCTATGGATGGTGTGCTCTGCCGTTGCGGCACCTATCAGCGAATCCGCGAGGCTGCTATGAAAGCGGTGGAAGCAATGAATAAATGATGAATAGGGGAGATGAGTATCTGAATTCGAATCCTCGCATCCTCAAAACTAGACCCAACGTTGCACACATGACCAAAACGTCCATTTCCCGCCGCCAGTTCGTCAAACTTTCGGCATTCACAAGCACCGGCCTGGTGCTGGGCTTCTCGCTCACCGGGTTTCCGGCTGCTGCCATGAGCCCTGCGGGCGACTGCGATTTTTTTCAGCCCAATGCGTTTCTGCGCATCGACAAATCGGGACTTGTGACCATTCTCGTCGGCAGGCAGGAAATGGGGCAGGGCGTGAATATTTCGCTGCCTATGATCGTAGCGGAGGAACTGGAAGTGGATTTTCAAAAAATAAAAACGGACATCGCACCTTTCGGCTCCCTGAAAGAAGGTGCGCACGATACCGGCGGAAGTCAGAGCGTAACCGGCGGCTGGGACGAATTGCGGCAGGCGGGCGCTACTGCCAGAACCATGCTGGTCAGCGCCGCCGCCAAACGCTGGGGCGTGGATGAAAACCTCTGCAAAGCAGAAAAAGGCATTGTTGTACATACCGTCAGCGGCAACAGTTTGTCATACGGCGACCTGGCCTGCGAAGCCGCCGCGTTGCCTGTTCCGCCGGTAGTGGCGCTGAAAGACGGGAAAGATTACAAACTCATCGGGAAAAACCAGTATAAGAAGAGCCTGAAAGAAGTGTTGACGGGCAAGGCCAAATATGGCATCGACCTGAAAGTGCCCGGCATGCTGTACGCCGTAGCGGAGCGCTGCCCGGTGCTGGGTGGCTCACTGGAATCGCTGGACGACAGTGAGACCCTGGCCGTTCCAGGCGTGGTGAAAGTGGTGCGTTACACCGGCACGGGTATTCCGATGAATGTGCGCCCCGGCGTCGCCGTGATAGCCACTGATATCTGGGCAGCCATGAAAGGCCGCAGGTTGCTGAAAATCAAGTGGAACGAAGGCGCCCAAAACACGGAAAGCACCGAACAGTTATTCAAAACCTTTGCCGCAACCGCCAAAAAACAACCCAAACAGGTGGTGCACACCGCCGGCGATACCGCCAAAACCAAAGCGCCCGCATCGAGAACCCTTACGGCTACCTATTCGGCGCCGTTTCTGGCGCATGCCCAAATGGAACCGATCAACTGCATCGCCGAAGTGAAAGGCGACCGCTGCGAATTCTGGGGCGGACTACAACTGCCCGACTGGGCGGTGTCTACCATAGCCACCGAATGCAGTATTCCCAAAGCCAACATCAAGGTGAATCTTGCGCTCATGGGCGGCGCATTCGGCCGGCGGCTCCAGTTCGATTTTGCGATCGAAGCCGTTAAAATTGCCCAGCAGGCCGACAAACCGGTCAAAGTGATCTGGGACCGGATGGACGATATTCGTTTCGATAACTACCGACCCGCCAATTACCACCGACTCCAGGCCAAATGGGATACCGCCGGTAACCTGCAATCCTGGGAGCACCACGTGCTCACTACTTCCATTGCCCGGATGGTGGAAGGCCCCGAAGCAAAAGACCTTTCCGAAATGCTGGGTGGTGCGCACAAGGATTTCTGGTATGCCGTTCCGAATGTAAAAACGTCCTACACGCCTGTCGATTTCAACCTGCAACGCGGCTGGCTGCGTGGCGTCGAGCCGGTGGTTAATGTATTTGCAGTGGAATGCTTTATCGATGAAATAGCGCAAAAACTAAAAAAAGATCCGCTTCAATACCGCCTGAGCCTGCTGGAAGGCCGCGAACCGTTCAAAGCCTACTGGGATAAAACGGTAGAACCTGCCCGCCTGGCGGGTGTGCTCAAACTGGCTGCCGAAAAAATCGGCTGGACGCAAAAACGCGCTGCCAATCGCTTCGTGGGCATCGCGGGACATATGTTTTTCTGCGATTCCTACGCCGCCCACGCCATCGAAATCGAAATGACGGGACCGAAAAAATTCAAAATCCTGAAAATCGTGGCAACAATCGATTGTGGCCTCGTCGTAAACCCTGACGGTATGAAAAACCAGATGGAAGGCGGCACCGTGTTCGGACTGGGCCAGGCATTGCGCAATGAAATCACGGTGGAAAACAGCCGCGTCGTGCAGGACGGATATTACACCTACGAACTCGCGCGCTACAAGGACGTGCCACAGATAGAGGTATACGCCGTACCCAGCGAAGCCAAACCGGGTGGCGCGGGCGAAGTCGGCGTAGCAACGATAAGCCCGGCGCTCTGCAATGCGCTGGCCGCTGCCGGCCGAAGACCGCACGCCCTGCCTATTAAAAACGAAGGCTTCGAATGGCTTTAAAACAGTGCGAAGTCGTCAGTACGAAGTGCGAAGTCCATGTTCACTCGAATGTCATGGACTTCGCACTTCGCACTGACGACTTCGCACTGTTTCCAGACTTCGTACTTCGCACTGACGACTTCGCACTTTTTTACTTATTGTCCCTTCGTGATACGCGCCGCAAATTCACGTCTTTTACCGGCTGCAACAACAGGGGCGCCTGTTCTTCTTCCACCGAGTCGGAGTCGAGGCCGAACCAGTTTTTAGGGGAAGAAACCCAGCCTTTCACCGTGAGGTAAACGCTCAGGATAAGTTGATCTTTCCAGGGAAGTTCGTTTTCGTTGCTGAGAAATTCCTGAATGATCACGAAACGGAAATCCCCCGTCGGGTATTTGCTGGCAGAGGAGTGGTAACGCGAATAAATCGTAAGTTCCTCATTTTCAACAAGTTCCTGTACCACGCGATTCATGAACACATTCATGCGCTGCTGCACGCGAAAGCCCAGGCGGAAGTTGACCTTGTACACGTCATCCGGCGCGATGGTATTTACCTCGTATTCCAGCGTATAGGGTTCATCGGTCGTTTCGATATGGACAAACCAGTACACGTCGGCGCGTTTGGGTTGGGTTTGCAGGATGGAGTAGAGTACTTTTTCCTCCACTTTCTTGTGGTTTTTGGCGCCGCTCAAAAACACCAGATTGGTGGCGTACTTCGGAATGTCGGAATCGTTGCTCAGGGAAATCAGTTGATCGAGATAATCCTTGATCTTGACTTCATCGTTGTAGCGGCTGCGTATCCTGCGGGCCGTAATCCAGAGCAGCATCATGCCGAATAGCAGGGCGCCCATGATGACCGTGACGTAGCCGCCGTCGAAAAATTTAAGTGTATTGGCAATGAAAAAACTGCCTTCCCAGGCCAGGTAAAACACCAGAAACAGCCAGATGAGCCCCGATTTAAAGCGATGAATGACCATCCAGTTGGAAAGCAGGATCGTACTGCACAGCATGGTAACCACCACGGAAAGCCCGTATGCCGCTTCCATTTGCGAACTGTGTTTGAAGAAAAATACAACGCTCACACAACCCAGCCACAAAAACGTATTCACGGAAGGAATGTAAATCTGCCCTTTCATATTCGTCGGGAACCTTACCGTCATTTTCGGTAAAAATCCCAGGCGGATCGCTTCCGAAGCCAGGGTAAAAGATCCCGAAATCATCGACTGACTGGCGATAATGGCTGCGAAAGTGGCAATGATAATTCCCGGCCACAAAAACCAGTCGGGCATGATTCCGAAAAACGGGTTTTCGTCCAATGGTTTTCCGGTATGGTGGAGCAGCCAGGCAGCCTGACCGAAATAATTGAGCAGCAGGCAAATTTTTACATAAATCCAGCTGATCCGGATGTTTTCCCGACCGCAATGACCCAGGTCGGCATACAATGCTTCGGCCCCTGTGGTGCAGAGAAAAACTGCGCCCAGCACAACGAGCATACTCGGACTGTTTCGGAGGAGTTTAATGCCCATCATGGGGTTGATAGCATGAAAAACGTCGGGTTCGTAGATGGCCTGGCTGATGCCCAGTACGCCGAGCATACTGAACCAGACGAACATCACAGGCCCGAACCCTTTCCCCACGGCTACCGTCCCGAAGCGCTGAATGAAAAAAAGAATACAAATAATGGTGACGGTGATCGGTATCGTCGGGATGCCCGGATACTGAATTGCCAGCCCTTCGATGGCGGAAGAAACAGTGATGGGAGGTGTGATCATCCCTTCCGCAAGTACGGCTGCCCCACCTAGCAATGCCGGGAACATAAGCCAGCGCTGCCTGCGTTTCACCAGAGAATACAGCGAAAAAATGCCGCCTTCTCCTTTATTGTCGGCGCGAAGTACCAGCCAGACATACTTGATGGTCGTTTGAATGGTCAGGGTCCAGAACACCAGCGATACGCCGCCCAGCACAACCAGCCTGTCAATTATATTGCCTTCTCCTACAACTGCTTTCATTACGTAAAGCGGAGAAGTACCAATGTCGCCGAAAATAATACCGAGCGTAATGAAGACACCTGCTACAGAAAGGCGGTGTTGGCCGTGATTGCTCATTGTTTGTTGTATTGCTTTATAACGGGCAAATGTATAAAGGAGTGGTGTTGATTTTTGTCAAAAACATTAAAATACCATGCCTGCTCTACGACTTGTCATAGGAAATTGGAAAAAAGCAATGTTCCTTTGCCAAATGCGGCTGACCGGAAAGATACTGCTCCTTTTTCTGATTCAGGGCTTCCTGGCCTTTGGCCGGGAGGCGCCTTACGTGCGTAATTTCACTCCGGCCGACTATAACGCACAAAATCAGAACTGGTCACTCGCTCAATCGCCCAAAGGTTGGATATATACGGGAAACAACGGCACCCTGCTGGAATTTGACGGCGCACGCTGGCAATCCTTCCTTTTGCCCGAAAAACAGACCGTTCGGGCGGTGGCGACAGGCCGCAACGGAGAGGTTTTTTGCGGCGGTTTTGCCGAGTTCGGATTCTGGAAAACAAATACTTCCGGAAAACTGGTTTACACCTCGTTGAGCAATCCGGCTCTTTCGCAGCAATTGCACAAGGAAGAAATCTGGCATATTCTGGTCCTGCCTGATTGTGTGCTGTTTCAATCCTTTTCCATTTTATATAAATACGATTATCAAAAGGTTACGGCCATCAAGCCGCCGGAAGCCATCATGTTTGCGGCATTTGTAAATGAAAAAGTTTTGTTGCCGGTAATCGGAAAGGGCCTGTACGAATTGCTGCCCGACAATACCTTTCGTTTTTTGCCGGGCTCCTCCGTGCTGCGGGATAAAATCGTGCAGTTCCTGGTGCCGGGACCGGAAGGAAGTATCTGGATCGGAACCACCAATCACGGTATTTATAAATGGAAAGACGACCGGTGTGAATTGTGGAACGACCTCCTGAACGACGAACTTCGGAAAAACCAGATCAATAAGGCTATTCCCCTGAAAAATGGCGGCTGGGCCATCGGCACCATTCTTAATGGCGCCTACATTCTGGATGCTTCTGCCCGCCTGTCTTACCAGATCAACCGGGCCAACGGCCTGCAGAACAATACCGTATTATCCATGATGGAAGATATGGATGGCAATCTGTGGCTGGGGCTCGACAAAGGTGTGGATTTCGTGGCGCTGCAATCGCCGCTTACGTTTTTCAATGATCAAACCGGCAAAATAGGAGCTGTATATACCGCCGTGCAATGGGCCGACCGCCTCTACCTGGGCACCAACCAGGGCGTTTTCGTCAGAACGGCCTTTCAAAACGGACAGTCCGAATTTAAACTGGTAGAAGGTACGCAGGGGCAGGTGTGGAACTTACAGGTTTTTGACGATCAGTTGATTTGCGGGCACAATACCGGCACCTTCATCATTGAAAAAAACAACACCACCCGTAAAATTTCCGATGTAACCGGCGGATGGTGTACCCTGCAGGCGCCCGGCAACGCCGGTATTCTCATTCAGAGCACCTACACAGGCCTGATCGTTTTTAAAAAAAATGAGGCGGGGCAATGGCAGTTTTTTCAGCGCATCACGGGTTTTGTCGAGCCGCTGAAAAAAGCCGTTTTCGATACCCTCGGCAACCTCTGGGGCGTACATCCCTACCGCGGCCTTTTTCGGCTGCGGCTAAGCGACGACTGGTCGAAAGTGGTGGAGTTTCGGGCATATACCCGGGAAGACAAACTCTCTTCCGATTTCAAACTGGGCCTTACCCGAATGGGGAACAAGATCGTGGTAAATACGGACCCTGTGCCCTGCCGTATTGAATTATCGGGTGATCAGGCCACATTTGTTCCGCTGACCGATCCTTCTCACCGGCAGAAATGGCTGCCCGGGGCGGGATCCGAGTACTTTATTGTCGATAGCAATAGTATTCGCCTGATGGCGGCTGGTCTTAAGACCGACTTGCTGCTTTCCCTGGTGCCGGGTTTTGAAAATATTGTTGTTTTACGTCCCCACGTCTACCTGTTTTGCCTGGAAAACGGCTTCGCATTGCTCGAACAGCAGGCGCCGGGGCAGGCGAGGAACGGCCTGTCAACGCAGCCGGTCATCCGGTACATCGAGGCGAGCGATGGCACGGTATTATTGCCCGACGGAGCGGAACGCCTCCGGTTTGACTGGGGGCAGAACAGCTTGCTTTTCCGGTTTGCAGCGCCGTTTTTTGAAAGAGCTCCGAAATTCTCCTGGAAACTGGAAGGTTTTTCCGAACAATGGTCGCTTTGGCAGCCGGGTGCGGAAAAAGAATTTACCAACCTGCCGGCAGGGAATTACACCTTCCGGGTGCGCACGGATACCGGCGGGCAGGAAGCGGTCGTTACTTTTCGTGTAGCACCACCCTGGTACCTGTCGGGCTGGGCGGCATTTGTATACTGCCTGCTTGCCGGTGCCGTATTCTGGGCCATAGAAATTTTCAATCGCCGCCGTTTACAGCATCAGAGGCTCCGGCTGGAAGCGGAAAAGGAACACGAAATCCTCGTGCTGGAAATAGAGAACAAAAGCCGCGAACTTTCCAATGCGGCGCTTAACCTTATCCGAAAAAACGAAGCGCTGCAAAGCCTTAAGGATGATTTGCTGGAATCGCGCAACGAACCCCGGTCGCTACAGAAGATTATCCGCCGCATCGACGAACACCTGGAGGCCGATCACGACTGGGAAATTTTCGAGGCCTCGTTCAATCAGGTACACGACGATTTTTTTAAACGCCTCATGCAAGATTACCCCGATCTGACGCCCGGCGACCTCCGCCTGGCCGCTTATTTGAAAATGAATCTCTCTTCCAAGGAGATCGCGCCGCTGCTCAACATCTCCATTCGCGGTGTGGAAAACAAACGTTACCGCCTGCGCAAAAAAACGGGCCTGCCGGAAGATGCCAATCTGACCGAGTTTATGATGCGTTTCTGACCGTTTATGCCTAAATTAGGCATGGCGTAGTAGTGGTGAGGTGCCTTTTAATAAGTTTATGGTTGTTTACCCGTAATTTCATCCTGCAATTTATGTCGGCTGCCGAATTTTTATTTAAAAATAAAAATGCAGTTCTAATCGGGGCGCAACAAAAAACATCCATGAACAGATTGACCTTTTTTACCCTTTTTGTCCTTTCGACAACGGCTGTCGCGACGGCGCAAGCACCGCCTGTGCCGGCAGGTTTTACCGCAACCGGCTTCGAACGGCATGTGGAGTTGCGCTGGCAACCCGCCGCAGGAGCGAATATTCTGGGATACAAAATTTTCAGGCGCACCGGCGACAGCGGCGATTTTCAGTTGCTGAAACAGGTGGATAACCTGATCGCCACGATCGACTGGACGGGCGCTACTTCCATCGGAACTACCTTTCAATACAAAATAAAAACAGTGGCCACGAACGGAACGGAAAGCGACCTTTCCGAAGCGGCTGTGGCTGCTACCCACGTCATGTCGGATGAAGAACTGCTCGACATGGTTCAGCATTCCACCTTCCGTTATTTCTGGGATTATGCGCATCCGACTTCCGGACTGGCGCGCGAACGGAGCAACGGCGACGACAACATCGTCACTACCGGCGGCTCCGGCTTCGGAATTATGTCCATTCTGGTGGCAGCCGAACGCGGCTGGGTAACGCGCGATGAAGCCGTCAACCGGATGGTGCAGATCGTGTCGTTCCTGCAATTCGCCGATACGTACCACGGCGCGTTTCCGCACTGGATCAACGGAACCAACGGGAATGTGGTGCCGTTCAGCCAGTACGACAACGGCGCCGATCTCGTTGAAACGGCTTTCCTGATGCAAGGCCTGCTGGCCGCGCGCCAGTATTTCAACCAGGATACGCCGCTTGAAAACGCCGTTCGCAGTGTCATTACCGGTCTCTGGGAAGATGTGGAATGGGACTGGTTCCGTAAAAATAACAGCCCGGTGCTGTACTGGCACTGGTCGCCGAACTATGGCTGGCAAATGAATTTCCAGTTGCGCGGGTTCTTCGAAGCACAGATCGTATACATCCTGGCTGTGGCATCGCCCACGCACCCGGTGCCGGGCAGCCTGTACCAGACCGGCTGGACCTCGGGCAATTACGCCAACGGCGCCGTTCATTTCGGGCATCCGATCTACTGCGGTCCTTTCGGCGGCGGCCCCATGTTCTTCGCGCATTATTCTTACATGGGCTTCGATCCGCGCGGCATCCGGGACAACTTTTGCAACTATTTTGTGCGCAACCGAAATCATGCGCTCATTCAATACGACTATTCTATTGCCAATCCTGAAAACCACGAAGGGTACTCGGCCGATTGCTGGGGCCTGACGGCCTGCGACGGCCCCAACGGCTACTCCGCGCACGACATCGCGCCTTCCAACGACAACGGCACGGTGGCTCCCACGGCTGCACTGGCTTCCATGCCATACGTGCCGGCGGAAAGTTTGCAGGCGCTGCGCTGGTTCTACCGCGAACAGGGCGAGCAACTGTGGGGTTTGTACGGTTTTTACGACGCGTTCAACCTGGATCAGAACTGGTTTGCGAGTTCCTATCTGGCTATCGATCAGGGACCGATTGTCGGCATGATCGAAAACTACCGGAGCGGGCTGTTGTGGAATTTATTTATGCAAAATCCGGAAATACAACCGGCGCTGGATGCGATCGGATTTGTGTCGGACGCTACGGCTACACACGATTTCGACCTGACGGAAAAGGGATTCTCTGCCCTGACCTGGCCCAATCCGGCAAACGGCTCTGCACCACTTTACATGGAATTTGCCATCGCTCGCCCGCAGGTACTCACCGCCTGGCTCTGGTCGGCCGACGGCCGACGTCAAAGAATGGTTTTGGATAAAAAAGCATATTCTACGGGTGTTTTCCAGGAGAAAATCGACATGAACGGGTTGCCGGCGGGCCTTTATTTCTTGTCCGTTACCAATGACCAAAACAAAACCATTTCTGTAAAAATAGTACTACAAAAAGATTAACCTTTTCCAATCAACCGTGCGAACGAACCATTTCGTATTTGAAACAACAATAAACAATTACCAACCAATTTTTTCACTAACCATTCTAATGGAGCAAGCATGAAAAAGAATTTCCTCGCTATCCTATTGGCCTTACTCAGTTGTGCCGGACTGTCCGCTCAAGTCGTCTATGAAGACTTTGAGGGAGGTTCCGGTCTCACCTGGACCGGCCTGAACGGCGTATACAACGGCGCCGTTCCCAACCCGGGCCCAGACGCCGTCAACGGTTCGGCCACAGTTGGTTCCTACACCAACGTTATCGACTTCGACTTTTGTTTCAACATCGCCAACCTACCTAATGTGGTTGACATTTCGGAGTTCAACCAGTTTAAAATGAAAGTATGGTCGCCGGTTGCAACAGGCAAAATCCTGTTCAAACTGGAAACCGTCGGCGGCGGATCTGCCGTGGAAAAATTTGTGGACATCACCGCTGCCAACCAGTGGGTGGAATACACGTTCGACCTTTCCGGCGGCGCTGCGGCTACCTCGCTGAACCGCATCGTGGTATCGTTCAACTCGTTCGTATTCGATGCGAGCACGTTTTATTTCGACGATATCCGTGCAGTGAAAGCCATTCGCACCTACGAAGATTTCGAAACGCCATCCGGTATCAACTGGATCAGCCTGAACGGCACCTACAACGGCCCGGTAGCAAACCCCGACCCGAACCAGGTGAATAACTCGGCTACGGTGGGTTCTTTCACGAATAGCCCCACTGCAGATTACAATTTCGCTTTCGGCACGTTTACGACGCCACTGGATATGAGCAATTTCAACCAGTTCCGTTTCCAACTGTATTCGCCATCGACCACACAGGTGCTTTTCAAAGTGGAAGGTACCGGTGAGGGCCTCGAAAAAGTAATCAACGTAGCAGTTGCCAACGAATGGCAGGAATATACCGTTGACCTTTCCGGAGCAGCCGACTTTACCACGGTAACGAAATTCCTGATCGCATCATCTCCCGGTGTACTCGGCAGTACCGACACGTATTATATCGACAACATTTACGCCGTACCTGATCAGTGCCCGGATACGGATCCTGATGCCGACGTGATCGACGATTTCGATTGCAACCGTAATGCTGTGTACAGTGTGGGTTGGGACAGCCTGGTCGTGGTGAGCAACCCCGACGTGGACGGCGACAACCCGTCCAAAAAAGTAGGTCAGTGGAACCGCCCGGCCGGCAACGGCACGGAATACGCGGCACTGGTGATCGACTACGAAAATCCGATCGACCTGAGTGTTCGCAACCAGTTCAGCGTACAGGTATGGGCGCCGAAAACCGGCACCATGCTGCTCAAAATCGAAGGCCCGAACGGTAACAAGGAAGTTGCCATTCCAATTACGGAAACCAACTCCTGGGTAACGTACACCGCCGATTTCAGCAGCCGCGTAGGTCTGGGTGACAAGAAGTTCGTCATTTTCTTCGGCGCAGGCGCTAACGGAGAAGCCGGCGACGTGTATTACATCGACAACATCAAACTGACCGCGCCTACCGAACTGCCTCCGATAGAAGATTTCCAGGGTGCAACACTGAACCTTGGCTGGTTGCCCCTCGATTTGCTGACAGTTCTGCATGGTAATTTTACCGGACCGACTGCAAACCCGAACCCGGGTGGCGTGAATAACTCCACACAGGTAGGTTGCTACTCCAAAGGCGCTTCCAACCTGTCGACCCTGCAGATTTTGTCTGCAGTTCCATTTGACCTGAACGTTTTCCCGCAATTCAATCTCGACGTCCTCAGCCCGACCGGCGCGGTAGCAGGCCAAACCCAGGTTACCATGCAACTGGTTTCTGCCACCACAGGTAGCCAGGAAGCAACTGCAAAAGTGCAGACCCCAGGCGAATGGGAAACACTTTCTTTCGATTTCTCGGCATTTACGTC
This sequence comes from Bacteroidota bacterium, assembly GCA_029561355.1. Classification (GTDB taxonomy): domain Bacteria; phylum Bacteroidota; class Bacteroidia; order Chitinophagales; family Saprospiraceae; genus M3007. The sequence goes on from JAKQJD010000173.1 coordinate 24,409, forward strand.
TACGACCGACTTCCAGGAAATCCGCATTCTGTTTGACCCGGGTACCGTGGCTGTCGGCCAGTCCTGGTGTATCGACAACCTGCGTCAGGGTCTGACCACCACCGACCCTTGCCTGGATGTGGAGCCTAACCTGAATGTAGTGGACAACTTTGAGTGTCAGCGCAACTACGTCAACATCTTTTACGGTGCTGATGACGTGGAAGCAGTGAACAATCCGCACATCAACAACGACAACCCGTCTACGAAAGTAGGCGAGTACATCGACCCGGCCGGCGCTTACGCTGGTATCGGATTCCAGTTGTCCGCTCCTCCGGATCTGTCTGTTTACAATCAGTTGCAGATAAAAGTATGGTCTCCAGCCGGCGATGTGCCGTTCCTGATCAAACTGCAGGGCGGACAAGGCCAATACGAAGTATTTGATACTATTCCGTCCAATGGCGCCAATAAATGGACGACATTCCGCGTCGATTTCAGCAATCCTCCCGCTACGTACAGCAATGGAACACAACTCGTTATTTTCTTCAACGTAGGAAACGAAGCAGGTGGCGGCACTTACTATGTCGACGAAATTGAATGGAAACGCGAAGGTTACAACGGTTGTATCATCGACTTCGAAACACCTGCCACGACCGTCACGGCGTTCAACTATTTCGACCAGGGCTCTTACAACCAGCCGTTCGAGGTAGTAGACAATCCGGACCCGGACCCAGTGAACAACTCTTCCAAAGTAGGTAAATTCGTTAAACCCAGCGATGGCGGCAACTTCACCGGTTTCTACACCGACCTGGACGCACCGATAGATTTCATGGGCATTAAAGAAATGCACGCGAAAATCTACATGGATCACCTGGACACGTTCGTATTGAAAATCGAACAGGACAAATCCGGTTTGAACCTGCCGGCTACGGAAATTCCGTTTGCCAACACGGTGATCAACCAGTGGGAAACTACGACGCACAATTTTGCTACGGCTCCCGACAATGCGAAATACTACCGCTTTACCATCTTCTTCGACTGGAAAGGCCCGGGTAACGGTACGTCCAACGTACTCTCTTACTTCGACGACATTTCCGTTGGCGCCGACCAATGCGGTATCGTAAGTACCTGGCATCCGCTGCCGGTCGAACCGATGAAGGTATCGCCGAACCCGGTAAGCACCACGCTGCGGGTTGAAAACTTCCGCGACGTGGATCGTCTCGAAGTGGTCAACGCATTCGGACAACACGTGCTGTCGTATAATATGAATCTCGATCTCAAGGCAGATGTGGATGTTGTATCCCTGCCGGCCGGTGTGTACATGCTGATGGGTTACAACCCGAAAGGTGTGCTGATTGGAAACGCGAAGTTCATCAAGCAATAATATTTTGAGGATGTGAGGATTTGAGGATGCGAGTTTTTGAGGGTTGATCTGTTGGTCGAATCCTCAAAAACTCAAATCCTCGAATCCTCAACCTTCAAATCCTCACCCCTTTTCCCCGCGCTGCTGTTAAAGATCTTCTCACCCCTTATTCTTTTTTGATGTTGCGCTATCTGTCAATGATATGGCTATGGATGCTTCCTGCTATCGGGTTGCAATCACAACAAAATATCTCCCAGAACCCACCCAATGGCCCGTTTTCCCTCGATGAATTGCAACGTCGGAATTTTATGTTTTTCTGGGACCTGGCCCACCCGACTACTTACCAGATTCCCGATCGTTACCCCAGAAATGACTTCTCCAGCATCGCTGCCACCGGCTTCGGCTTGTCCTCCTATCTCGTAGGAGCGGAGCGCGGCTGGATCACGCGCCTCCAGGCAGCGGAACGGGTATTAAAAACCCTTCAGGTTTTAAAAAACCTGCCCCAAGGTTCACAACCTACGGGTGTAGCCGGCTATAAAGGCTGGTTTTACCATTTTCTAGATACGCAAAAAGCCCTTCGTTATGATAAAGTCGAACTTTCCAGCATCGACACCGGCCTGCTCATGGCAGGTGTGCTGTCCTGCATGAGTTATTTCGACCACGACGATCCTACTGAAAAGGCCATCCGCGAAACCGCCGATTTTTTATTCCGCCGCGTCGAATTCGACTGGTACCTCAACGAACACCACCGCATGAGCATGGGCTGGTTTCCGGAAAAAGGTTTCCTCGCTGCCGACTGGCGCGGCTACAATGAAGCCATGGTATTGGTAGTCATGGCGCTCGGCTCACCTACGCACCCCATTCCCGCCGATGGCTGGGAATCCTGGTGCAAACCGTATTTCCGCGCCAATTTCAAAGGGCAGGATATGGTCAATTTCGGTCCGCTTTTCGGTCATCAGTACAGCCATTGCTGGATCGATTTTAAAGGAATTCAGGACCCCTACATGAAAAAAATGGGCATCGACTATTTTGAAAACAGTCGGCGTGCCACCCTGGCCAACCGCCAGTATTGCATTGATAATCCCTTGAAATTCAAGGGTTACGGAGAAAACGTATGGGGCCTTACTGCCGGCGACGGCCCCGATGCGGAAATGGAACACAATGGCCGCCGCATTTTCGCGCCCGGCTACGGCGCCCGCGGCGCTGCCATCGATTACCAGGAAGACGACGGCACCATTGCCCCGACGGCAGCGCTGGCATCCATGCCGTTCGCGCCGGAATACGTGCTGCCGCTGGCCGAAAACCTGTGGAACCGCTGGCCTGTGGGCGCCTACGGTTTTTTCGACGGCTACAATGAAACGTTTACCGATCTCGGCCGCTCCCCCAATGCACAAAAAGGTTACCCCTTCTGGGTAGACCGCGACTACCTCGGCATCGACCAGGGGCCCATCGTGCTCATGATGGAAAACTATCGCTCGGGCCTCATCTGGAAACTGATGAAGAAGAACCCTTACATCGTGCAGGGTTTGAAACGGGCCGGATTTACAGGTGGCTGGCTGGATGCCCCCGAAACCCAAAACGTGACGAAAGGCATCACTTTCGCCGACGGGCAGCGCGCCAAAGTAAACAGGGATGTGCCGGTAGAGCCCAACAGTTTTTTCAAACGGCTGACATACAAAAACGCCGACGGAAAAGAACTCCTGTACCAATTGATGGAACCCGCAAAAACCGGCGTTTCTCAGAAATACCCGCTCGTCATTTTCCTGCACGGCTCCGGCGAACGCGGCACGCGCAACAACGAACAAATGCGAAACGGGGTGCATGCTTTTTGTGAAAAAGACATGCGCACCAAACACCCCTGCTACCTGCTGGTGCCGCAATGCCCGCCCGAAGACGTATGGGGCGGCGTTTCGCGCGACTGGGAAAAAGTTGCGTTCAATGATTCCACCTACAGCCCCTCGGGCAAACTGGTCATCGAACTCATCGACAAGATGCTGAAAGAAAACCCGTCCATCGACCGGAAAAGAATTTACATCACCGGCCTGAGCATGGGCGGGTTCGGAACATACGACCTGATGATGCGGCGGCCCGAATTGTTCGCGGCCGGGCTTCCACTTTGCGGCGGCGCCGACCCCGCATTTGCCGGACGCATTAAAAACATACCCATCTGGGCTTTCCACGGCAGGCTCGATGACGCCGTTTACCCGAAATACGACTGGCAAATTGTGGATGCGCTCAAAAAATCGGGCGGCAAAATCAGGTACACGGAATACTCCACGTACGGCCACAACATCTGGGATATTACCTATTACAATCCGGCTGTGCTGGAATGGCTGTTTGCACAGCGGAAAAAGTTATAAACGAACCCCATTCTCCAAATTTGCCTCTATCTGTTCAATTTTCCGACCATGAAAAAATTAAAATACCTATTGTTTATTGCGCAGGCATTCCTGATCGGCTCCCTGGCCGCGCAACCCTACAAACCTTCGCCCGGCATCGATGTGAAGGTGAATGCACTGCTGGCAAAAATGACGCTGGATGAAAAAATCGGACAACTCACCCTGTATACGACCGATTGGGGCAGTACCGGCCCGACCATTCGCGAAGGATACAAAAACGATATTCGCAGCGGCGCCTGCGGTAACCTGTTCAACAGCCATACCGTCGGTTTTGTCCGCGAACTCCAGCGCATCGCCGTGGAGGAAACGCGCCTGAAAATTCCGCTGCTGTTCGGTTTCGACGTCATTCACGGTTATAAAACGATTTTCCCGATCCCATTGGGCGAAGCCGCCAGTTGGGATCTCGAAGCCATCGAATTGTCGTCGCGTATTGCCGCCACCGAAGCCGCTGCGGCAGGCCTCAACTGGACGTACGCACCCATGGTCGATATATGCCGCGATCCACGCTGGGGCCGCGTCATGGAAGGCGCCGGTGAAGACACCTGGCTCGGATGTCGCATCGCGGAAGCGCGGGTACGAGGCATTCAGGGCAAAAAACTCGGCAGCACGGACGCGATGCTGGCCTGTGTGAAACACTATGCTGCCTACGGCGCGGCTACCGCCGGTCGCGATTACAACACCGTGGATATGAGCGAACGCTTTTTCCGGGAATATTACCTGCCGCCGTACAAAGCCGCCGTAGATGCGGGCGCCACCACGATCATGACTTCTTTTAACGAATACGACGGTGTGCCCGCTACCGGTAACAAATACCTGCTGACCAATATTTTGCGCAATGAATGGGGTTTCAAAGGTTTTGTCGTGACGGATTATACCAGCATGAATGAAATGGTGAACCACGGCGTCATTGCCGATGAAAAGGAAGCCGGCGAACTCTCCTTGAACGCGGGCGTCGACATGGACATGCAAGGCGCTATTTACCAGCGTTTTCTGAAGCAATCGCTGAAAGAAGGCAAGGTGACGCAAAAACAGATCGACGAAGCGGCACGGCGGGTACTTCGCCAGAAGTTCGAACTGGGTCTGTTCGAAGATCCTTACAAGTTTTGCAACGAAGAGCGCCAGAAAGCGCAACTGCTCAGCCCCGAACACCGGCAGGCTGCACGCGAGGTGTCGCGCAAGTCGATCGTTTTGTTGAAAAATGATAAAAACGCGCTGCCCTTGCAACGCAGCCAGAAAATAGCCCTGATCGGTCCGCTCGCCGATAACAAAAGCGAACTAATCGGTAACTGGAACGGCGCCGGCAATGCCGACGATTGCATTACCGTGGCTGAAGGCCTGAAAGGCTGGAACGTAACGCAGGTAAAAGGCTGCGAAATGGAAGGTGCCGACAAATCAGGTTTCGATGCAGCACTTGCCGCTGCCCGGAATGCCGACGTCGTCGTCGTGACGGTGGGCGAAAAAGCCATGATGAGCGGCGAGGCGGCTTCCCGTACCGATATCGCCTTGCCCGGCGTACAGGAGGAACTGGTGCTGGAACTCTGCAAAACCGGCAAACCGGTCGTCGTGATCCTGATGAACGGCCGCCCGCTGGTTATTCCGCAAATTGCTCAAAATGCCACGGCCATCCTGGAAACCTGGTGGCTGGGCACGGAAACAGGCAATGCTATTGCCGACGTGTTGTCGGGCGCCTACAATCCGTCGGGTAAATTGCCCATGACATTTCCGCGTACGGTAGGCCAGGTGCCTATTTTTTACAATGAAAGAAATACCGGCCGTCCTTACAACCCGGAATCCAAATGGACCAGCCGCTACATCGACGAAGTGAACGCGCCTTTGTACCCCTTTGGCTACGGACTGAGTTATGCTACCTTTATGTACGGACAGCCGGTTGCAAATGTTTCGTACACGGCAGCCGATACAGGTAAAAAACACCCTAAATCGCCGGTTACCGTACAAGTTGCCGTCACCAACACCGGAAAAGTAGCCGGTGAAGAAGTGGTGCAACTGTACGTGCGCGACCTGATAGGCTCGGTGACACGCCCGCTGCGCGAACTGAAAGGTTTCCAGAAAGTGATGCTGCAACCCGGCGAATCCAAAACGCTCACGTTTACGCTGAAACCGGAAGACCTGCGCTTTTTCCGCCGCGACATGAGCTTCGGATCGGAACCCGGCGAATACGATATTATGGTGGGCGGCAATTCGCAGGATGTAAAAACGGTGCGGGTTCGCCTGGAAAAATAAGTGTCCGGCTACTTTTAAGTCCTCCGATGACTCGAAGTCATCGGATGGCTTAGCCGGCTACCAAACTTTTAATCTTTCTCCTGACAATACAAAACCATTCAATGTAAGTTATTATGAAAAAAATGCTTGTACACAAACGACTTTGGCTGCTGTTGCCGGTGTTGCTACTGGCAGAGTGGGCAGGAGCCCAGATCGCTGTCAGCGGCCGGGTGATCGATACGCTGGACAATTCTCCGTTGATAGGCGTAACGATCCGCGAAAAAGATGGCACTGCCGGCGCCGTGACGAATTACGAAGGCAATTACACGATTTCAATCAGCAATGCCAATGCTACGCTGGTGTTTTCCTACACGGGTTATGCCACGCGGGAGGTACCTGTTGCCGGCCGCACGCAAGTGAACCTTACGATGGGAGAAGACCTCACCACCTTACAGGAACTGGTGGTGGTCGGCTACGGCGTGCAACGCAAAAGTGACCTCACAGGCTCCGTGGGCACGGTTAAATCCAAGGACATCGAGCGTGTTCCTACCTCATCCATCGAACAGGCCATGCAGGGCAAGGTAGCCGGTGTGTACGTCACGCCTGCCAGCGGCCAGCCGGGCGCCGGCGCTGTGATCCGCATCCGCGGCACAGGCACCCTCAATAATTCCAACCCTTTGTTTGTGGTAGACGGGATGCTGCTCGACGACGCTTCTTTCATCAATCCGCAGGACGTGCAGTCCATTGAAATCCTGAAAGACGCTTCCGCTACGGCCATTTATGGCAACCGTGGCGCCAATGGCGTGGTAATCATCACCACCAAACGCGGCAAAGCCGGCGAAAAAGCCGTTATTCAGTTCAGCAGTTACTACGGTACGCAGGCCTTGACCAAAAAAATACCAATGGCCAATGCTGCGGAATACGCCCAATTGTACAACGAACTGCCTTTACCCGACGTATTTGCCAATCCCGCCTCGCTGGGTGCAGGCACTGACTGGCAGGACGTGGTTTTTCGTGATGCGCCCATTGCCAACGTGCAACTCAGCGCCAGCGGCGGCTCCGACAAGTTTTTGTACAACGTTTCGGCCAACTACTTCGATCAGACGGGTATTCTGAAAGATTCGCGGTACGACCGGCTTACTTTTCGGGTAAACAACGAGTACAAGTTGAATCCCTATGTAAAACTGGGAAATAACCTTTCTTTTAGTAACGTAAACTCCCAGAACCCGCCGGGGGTAATTGGATCTGCGCTGCGAATGCCACCTGTTTTCGGAGAGCGCGATTCGCTGGGGAATTTTTCCGACCCGACGTTTTTCGGAACCGCCATCGCCAATCCGGCTGCCGACCTGTTCTACAAGGACCGGAATTTTTCCAAAGGCAACAGGCTGGTGGGCACCGTTTACGCCGACATTACCCTGTTCAAACACTTTACCTTCCGCAGTAATTTCGGTCTGGATCAGGCTTATATAAACACCAAAAACTACGAACCGAAGTTCGAGGTGTCCATTTCCCAGCGCAACGGAGAAGATCGCCTGAGTGTAGGTTCCGTGCAGCGCCGCACCTGGCTGTGGGAAAACACACTCACCTACGACCAGACCTGGGAAAATCACCACGTCAATGTGCTGGCGGGTTACACTTCGCAGGAATTCGGTGATGAAGCCTTCGGCGCCAGTCGTGCTCAATTCGGTTCCGGCCAGGACGAACTGCTTTACCTGAATTACGGTAACGATACCACCCAGTTGAACTCCGGCGAGGCCAGCCAGTGGGCTATGATCAGTTACCTCGCCCGGGCAAATTACACCCTGATGGATCGCTATTTGCTGACCGCTTCCATGCGTGTCGACGGCTCTTCACGTTTTGCTGCCGACAACCGGTACGGCTACTTCCCATCTTTCGCTCTCGGCTGGAATGTAGCGGAGGAAAACTTCATGAGCCACCAGCGTTTTATCGATCGTTTGAAACTCCGTGCTTCCTGGGGTATTGTGGGCAACGACAAAACCCAGTTGTACGCATCCCTCGGTGCTATCCAGGGCGGACTGTACAGTATTTTCGGAACGGACGAATCCCTGAATCAGGGGGCCACACTCACCCGCCTGTCCAACCCGAACGTGCGTTGGGAAAATGCAAGCCAAACGGATATCGGCATGGAAATAGGTGTTTTGAATGGCCGCCTGACCGCAGAAATCGACTGGTACAACCGTGTTACCTCCGACATTCTGGCAGAGTTGCCTATTCCGGATTACGTCGGCTCCGATGGCAATCCGGTGGTAAACTCGGCCAAAGTGCGCAACAGAGGCTGGGATTTTACCCTCAACTGGCGCGAAACACGCGGCAAGTTTACCTACAACATCACCGGTATTCTTTCTACCGTCGATAATGAAGTGCTGGCCTTGAGCCGTGGCCGCGAGGAAATTTTCGAGGCAACAACACCACAGGGCGATTTTGCTACACGCACGGTAGTAGGGCAGGACATCGGCAGTTTCTATGGATACCAGGTGGCAGGTGTTTTTCAGAATACGGAAGAATTGTCTTCACTGCCCAAACTGGGCGGCGAACAACCGGGCGATTTGCGTTTTGCCGACCTGAACGGCCGCGATTCGCTGGGCAACCTGACCGGCAAACCCGACGGAAAAATTACCGCCGACGACCGCACCTTCCTTGGAAGCCCGATTCCAAAGATCAACTACGGATTTTCAGTAGGCGTCGAAGCATTCGGACTGGATCTGGCGGCCGACTTCTTCGGTGTTAGCGGCAACAAAGTGCTGAATGCCAAAGCGCTGGCCCGTTACGGCACGTACAACTGGGAGAAATTCTTTTACGACGGTCGCTGGACAGGCGAGGGCACAAGCAACACAAACCCCCGCATTACCGACGGCGGCCATAACTACCGCATGTCCGATTATTGGATAAAAGACGGTTCCTTCCTGCGCCTGCGCACGCTGGTGCTCGGATACACGCTGCCGCGCGACTGGACTACCAGCATCGGCGTATCGCGTGCGCGTTTTTATGCAAGCGGTACCAATTTGTGGACGAAGCAGAGCTACAGCGGCTACTCGCCGGAATTTGCGGGCGATAATGTGTACAGGGTAGGTATCGATAATGGTTCGTACCCGATTGCCAAAACCATACTGTTCGGTTTGGACGTAAGTTTTTAATGCCTCAAATTTACAGGCACTGTAAAACAAACCTTGACTTGCAGGGTTTTAAACAATGATCAATTCATTCTAAAATATTCATTTTCACATGAAAACGAATTTTTTATCTTATAAAAAAATATTCCTTCCGGCACTCCTGGTGCTCTTTTATGCCAATGGCTGCAAGAAGGAATTTCTGGATCGCAAGCCTTTGGGGCAATTGACCTTCGACACGTTTTTTCAAAACGAAGAGCAGGCGGTTCAGGCAACGAATGCGGTATACAACCAGTACCGCTCGTTCGACTGCGCGGCGCTGGCGCTGCTATCCTGCTCCGACATTATCAGCGACGATGCGGATAAGGGTTCTGTTCCCAACGACCAGCAACCCATACAGGACGTCGACGATTTTATTGCGGGTCCTTCCAACAGTTTTTTCAGCGCGCTCTGGAGAGGCCACTACCGCGCTATTGCCCGCGCTAACCTCGCCATCCAGAATATTCCGAATGTGGACATGGATGCGCAACTGCGCGACCGGCTCGTAGGGGAATGCCGTTTCCTTCGTGCGCACAGTTATTTGTTGCTCGTGCAATGGTACGGTGCATTGCCACTCATCACGGTGCCGCTGAGTGAAGACGAGTACTATGCGCAGGAACGCCAGCCGGTAGAAGCCATCTACGCACAGATCGAGGCTGATCTGCTGGCCGCTATTGCCGCTTTGCCGGAGAAAAACGCCTATGCATCCAAAGACCTCGGCCGTGCTACCAAAGGTGCTGCCAAAGGCCTGCTGGCAAAACTGTACATGGTAAAAAAGGATTTTCCGAATGCGGAACGCTACTGCATGGAGATTATCCAGTCCAATCAGTACAGTCTGGAACCTAATTATGCCAATATCTTCACCCAGTCCAATGAAAACGGCACGGAATCGCTGTTTGAAATTCAGGCCGCTGCTTACCCGTCACCCGTTGCGGGCCCGGGTGCATCCCCCTACAATATGGTGCAGGGTGTACGCGGTGTGCCCAATCTTGGCTGGGGTTTTAACCGCCCTTCCGACAACCTCGTAGCGGCGTATGAAAATACACTCGATCCACGCAGAAAAGCCACCATCATCAACGAAGGCGATATTTTGCCGGATGGTACGCAGGTGCAGGACAATCCTCAGATCCTGTATGCGCGCTACAATAAAAAAGCATGGGTACCTGCGCACTCGGGTTTGCAGGACAACGGTCCGGGTAATATTCGTATTCTGCGCTACGGCGATATTTTGCTGCTGGCTGCGGAAGCGCTTAATGAGAACAACAAGCAAGCCGACGCACTCATTTACCTGAACCAGGTACGTAAACGCGCCCGCGACTCCAGTCCCGTGCCGCTGCCCGGCCTGCTCCCGAATGTGACGATTACCGACCAGGCGCTATTACGTGAACGTATTTACAAAGAGCGCCGGGTAGAACTTGCTATGGAACAACACCGCTGGTTCGACCTCGTTCGCTGGGGCAGGGCAGCATCCGTGATGCAGGCGGTTGGCAAAACGAATTTCGTGGAAGGTAAAAACGAATTGCTGCCGATTCCGCAGAGTGAAATCGACCTCACGGACATGAAAATTATGCAGAATCCGAATTATTAAGTCTGGCGACGGTACAACTTGAGCCAATATTAAAAAAGAGGGCAGGTTTTCGAAAGAAAACCTGCCCTCTTGCTTTGTAAATCCGTATCCGGAAAAAAATCAGTGGTGGTGACCGCCCGCACCGTGCACGTGGCCGTGCTCCAGTTCGACAGGGTCGGCTTCACGAACGCCTTCCACGTGTCCGGTGAAGAACAAATCTACGCCGGCCATCGGGTGGTTAAAATCGATCTTCACTTTATCCAGGCCCACCCAGGCTACCATGCCCTGAAAGTGATTGCCCTGCTGGTCGGTAAGTGGCAGCATATTGCCTACTTCCAGCAGACCGTCCGGAATTTTACCGTCTACTTCGAACATATTCTTGGGTACTTCCACCAGTGCGGTGTCATCGTATTCGCCATATGCCTGCGCTGCAGGAATGCCGAAAGCGAATTCGTCGCCTGCTTTCATGCCGTTCAGTTGTTTTTCAAAGTCAGGAATCATCATGCCGATACCGTAAATGAATGCCAGCGGCTCGCTGCCGTTCGTGGATTCGACCAACTGTCCGTCGGCAGTACCTTCTGTGAGGGTATAGTGTACAGAGACCACTTTATTGGGTTCAATTACCATTTCAGATAAAATTTATAAAATTCGGCGCAAAGGTACGGCTATTTCCGAGGGTGTTTAGTTTTTCGTGTTTAGTTTTTAGGTGTGCCCGGATATCAGCCATTTGGCAAATACTACCTCCGTAAAGGTAAATATCCATCGGGCGGGGAACATTGGGCACAAATAAAAAGAGGACACCTCACGGCATCCTCTTTCCTGCTGTTTATCGTTTCCGGAGAAATCGAAAGGCTTTAAGCCTGATTTGTGTGTAGTATTGTTATAGAAATAAGCAATTAATCGAGAGACTGGTTGGCAACGTTGGCGCTGTTTACCATGACCTGGTATTCCTGCGGCGTCAGGTTGTCGAGGCAGAAGTTGATGGGGTTGATCGGATTGCCTTTGAAGTGTACTTCGTAGTGCAGGTGTGGGGCAGTGGACAGGCCGGTGTCACCCACTTCTCCGATTTTGTGGCCTTTTTTGATGTGTTCGCCCGCATGAACGAGCATTTTGTTCATGTGGCCGTACAGTGTTTCGTAGCCGTATCCATGGCTGATTTTCACGCAGTTGCCGTATCCGTTGTGCCAGCCGGCTTCCACCACAACACCGTCGCCGGTAGCCTGGATGGCAGTACCTACACGCGCCGGGAAATCGAGGCCGGCATGGAATTTTTTCACTTTATAAACAGGGTGGATGCGGTATCCGAAACCGGAGAGCGTACCGATACTTTTTTGGAGTTTGTCTTCCCGAACAGGCTTCACGCTGGGCAGGGCTGCCAGCATATTTTGCTGATTATTTGCGAGTTGCTGAATGGTATCGAGCGATTTGCTTTGTAGCGCCAACTGGCGGCTGAGCATGTCAATTTTTTCGAGAGTAGTGCCCACGGCATCTGCGCCGTATTTGAAAGCGGCGAGTTCGGGGTGCGCTTCGTGGCCACCGACACCGGCCATCCAGATATCTTTATCGATCGGGTCCATACCGAAAACGGCACGGTGCACATTGGCGTCTCTTTGCTGGATATTGCCCAGAACTTTGGACATCATATCTACCTGGCCGTTGAGTTGGCTGTATTTGTAGTCCATTTGTTCGATCTCGCGCACCAGTTCTTTTTCGCGCGGAGAAGGAAAAAGGGAATACAGAAGTGCTAATAATGCGAAAGATGTTACAAGGACAACGGAGAAAAAACCGAAGGCTTGCCAAATGCGGGTCTTAATGGGGATTACGACTTTCTCGTAGGTAAGCGTGTGAATGTTGTAAACAAACTTTTCTTTCCTGCCCATACTTTTATTCTTTACCAAGCGAATCATTGTGATTGCAATACCTCTAATTGCAAATCCTGCCGACGGGCTATCTTCTGAAGAGTTTTAGATTGTTTTCATCAGAAAAATTACCAGTGTATGTGCGTCGTGTGATTCTCCCTGGTTAGTGAGTGTCCTGACTGCTCTTAAAAAATAGAGGAGAGCGACGCACAAAAGTAGCAAAGCATACTGGGTAAACAAAACTTTTTGCTCAAAAATCGACTTTTCGCGGTGTTTTGAACAAAAAAAGTGTCGTTTACTGCAATTTTATGGCTGTTTTATTCAAATAAACATATGAAAATTTGCTCTTAACCGTAGGCTCCCAACAGTGAACTTTTCGGTAGAGCGAAGGCGAAGTAACGTTATGGAAACGATAAAATGACGTTTTTGTCTGTTTTTAACATATGCCCGACCGCCGTTCAATCCCGGTCTGCCAGGTCGAGGATCATAATTTTCTGCCAGATCTTGCCCGACAGTCCCTGTGCCAGTTGTTCGAGGTCGTTGACCGCGTTCAGCACCACTGGGTCGTCGATATTCTGTGCAAAAAGGGCGGCTATTTTGGCATTCAATGCCAGCATTTCAGAGGAGTAGTCGAGGTAGCGCGTCAGTTCCTGGCGGGTGAGGGTACGCTGCGGGGAGGCGCTTGTTTGTGCGATTCTGCCCAGCACGTAAGCGGGATCTTTGGTCAACTGGTGCATGTCGACCACGTGGGCGATACTGCGCAACCTGTGCAGCGCGCGCAGGGCGGAATGCCGTTTGAGCCGTGTTTCGAGGCTGACGAGGAAAAACAGCGCCAAACCCAGAAAAATCAGTTCGTTGATGGCCGATTCGGTTGATTGCACCAAGTCGGAAATTCCTTCCGCATTCAATTTAAAATGCACAAACAATTGCGCGAATGCCCATAAAACCAGTCCGATCAACAGAAACGCGGCGGCAAAGGCAAATACCCGTACCGGCCAGATGGGTGGGCCGAGCCGTTGCGCCAGGGCATTGGATTCTTCGGCAAGTACACGGAATTCCATACACACTTTCAGCAACCCGGAGTCGGGGAAACGCTCGCGAATCCGGGTTTCCAGCCGCTCCACGGTAGAAAGGATCATTTCCGAGCGGAGGGCAGTGAACCGTCCCTGTTGCTTGCTTATTCCGGAAGGGGCGAGCCAATTATATAAAGACATGTAGAATAGGCTTGATGTGGGGCAAAGATGCACAGAATCCGGAAGGAAATTTTCTCACCTTTGTTGAATATTCAGCCGATAAGCGATGAAGCCATCCATACATCCCAAAATAGAAACGTATCTGGCCACCTATGTCAGTGAAAAATCCATGGACAAGGGGCTTTCTATGTATAAACACCACCATGCCAAACTAAAAGCCGTTGAAAAATCCGGCAACGGGTGGGCAACCTACCAGGTCAAAAGCGATACCGGTTATGGTAGTTACATGGTGGAGTTCACCAATATCAAAGGAAATAAAGCGATCAAAGCCGCGTGTAGTTGCCCATACGACTGGGGAGGCGCCTGCAAACACATCGTGGCTGCCCTGCTGGAACTCGACGAATCCGGAATACTGGATGAAACGCCGGAAACGTTTTCGATGCTCGATGCAAAGATTTCTTTGCCCGACCTGGGAGACGACCACCTGAAGCGACATACCGATCCCGGGCATTGGCGGCTTCGCAATTCCATCCCCGACGCGAAAATTCTGACGGCATCCGAAGGCATGGCCGAATGCTCCTTCAAATCCGGGAAAGGAATATTTACGCTCCGGTTCGTACGGGCGGAGAACGGTATGCTGCACACGGCATGTTCCTGCGCGCAGACACTGGCGTTTCCGCTCTGCCTGCATAAGTTGGGAGCCCTGCTGACCCTGCGCACGCGTTTCGGCATACGGGCATTCGAAATGATGCGCGACTGGACGGAAGAAAAAAACCGCATGCTGGCGCCGTACGGATTTACTGCCGATCAGGATTTAAGCGGCAAGTTTGACTTTGTTGTAAAAGACAACGGCGTTTTGGAAATGAAAATTCTCGACCCTTCCCTGCGGTCGACGGAGGCATTGAAAAACTGGCTGGATAGCAAACAAGCCCTGTTCAACGATCAGCCGGTGCCACACAACAAGCCGAAAGTAAAAGAAGAAGATTCAATTCCGATATTTCTGTATGCTTTCAACCTGACGACCGACAACAGTTTGCCGGATGTGCTGCTGACGCCGCTGACCGCCCGGTTTCATGCTGCCAAAAACAAATTTTCCCATGTCGGCAGGCTCGAAAACGTTTTCGGCGGTTACGGGTACAATGCCGAGGTTCCGGTGGTGTCGAAGGAAGACAGTGATTTGATCCGCCTGGCCAGGACGCGTTTCCAGCAACAGCCAATCCTCGAAGCGGTGCGTGCCGCCGGCCAGCCATTGCCGCGGTGGACGTACGCGCTCACGGCT
The DNA here is from genome assembly GCA_029561355.1 of Bacteroidota bacterium. GTDB lineage: Bacteria > Bacteroidota > Bacteroidia > Chitinophagales > Saprospiraceae > M3007. Next base: position 39,432 of record JAKQJD010000173.1, read on the forward strand.
TCGGAACTGTCGGAAGGCGGTCTTCGTGCCGCCCGCATTTACCTGGGCGGGTTGTGGGAGCAGGTATTTCTTTTACTGAAGGATAAACGGGCGGTCTTCAGCGCAACCTCGCAATTCCACGTCAATTCGATGACACGGGTGGACGTAAGCGCCACGCCTGCGCGGCTGAAGTTGCGGCTTTCCGAAAAGGAAGACAGTATTGTGCTGGAATGTTTTGTATTGCTGGACGATATTCCTGTGCCGCTGGATAAAGTACTTCGATGCGGGTTCTGGTTGCTGCGGTTCGAAGAAAAAATGTTCCGTTTTGCGGAATGGAAGGACGCCGAACTGTTCGGGCAATTCGCCGGCGCCGGCAAGATCAGTGTGCTTCCGTTACAAATGGAACCCTTTCTTACGCACTTCGTGCTGCCGCTGATGCGCGATTTTCCAGTTGAATTAAATATCAGCAAACCACTTGTTTACCGTCCGTTGCTGTATGCAGGGTTGCGTATTTACCTGAAAGAAGACGAGGAAAACTTGTTGCTGCTGCCGGTTTTTGCCTATCATTCCGATCCGGTAGGATCGGCGGAGGCGCTGGAATTCGGCGCACAGGGAGGCACGAACAAGGTTTCGTACGAGGATGGCACGATTACCATCTGGCAACGCGACCCGGAAGCGGAAAAACAAAGCCAGGCATTGCTGGAAAATATGCACCCCGATTTTCAGGAGCAGGCAGAACAGCAATTTTTGACTATTCCCTTTGAAAATGTATTGAAAGACAACTGGTTGTATCGTTTTTTTGAAGAAACGGCAGCGCATGGAATGACCGTATTCGGGTTTGCCCAACTGAAAAACTTCAAATACAATCCGAACCGTCCCAAATTGCAGATACGCACTTCTTCGGGCATCGACTGGTTCGATATGAAGATGGAAATCAGTTTCGGCGACCAGATGGTTTCACTCAACGACATTAAAAAAGCCCTGGTCAAAAAACAGAACTACGTACAACTCGCCGACGGTACCATCGGAATGTTGCCGGAAGAATGGCTGGAAAAATACGCTTCCGTGTTCAAGTTCGGGCAGGTGAAAGAGGATACTGTGCAAGTATCCAAACTGCACTTTTCCCTGATCGACGACTTGTACGATCACATAGACAATGAAAAAGTGCAGCAGGAAGTCCGCGAAAAGAAAATGAAATTGCTGGGCTTCCGGGAAATCAAAAACGTGGTATTGCCCCCGAATTCTACCGCCCAACTCCGCGATTATCAACTCGAAGGCGTTAAGTGGCTGAAATTTCTGGAGGAATTCAAGTGGGGCGGTTGCCTGGC
>JAKQJD010000197.1 GCA_029561355.1 Bacteroidota bacterium
ACCGACAGCAGCAGAAAAAAGGCCGAGTATGCCGCATCGCGGTAGCGGCCCGTTTGCTGGTATTTAAAAAACCAGCCCATGCCCCAGATGCTGCCGAACAAGGCCAGGTCATCGGGAATAGGGTTCATAGTGTAATAGTAAAACAGCGGGGAAAAGTTGAACGCCCAGGCCAGCAACCCCGCCAAAACGTCGTCTTTAAAAAGCGTGCGCCCCAGAAAAAACATGCCCCACACCGAGCCCAGTCCGAGCAAAAACAAACAGGTCCGCGTAATCATGATCGACTCGCCCAGCACCTTGTGCACGCAGGCGATGCACCACTGCATGAGCGGGAATTCGTAGCGGTAAATCGTGTTCGGTCCCAGATTGGTGATGTTCACCCGCGGGTTCAGGATATTGAAATCGTGGCGGTAAAAATTCTGGATATTCAGTTGCGTCTGCGACTGCCGCCACAGGTGAATACCCAGCAGGTCGGTATGGAAAATACGCCAGTGCATGGCCAGGCTCAGCAGCGGAATGATCCAGAACAGGTGGCGGACGTTTTTTTTGGAAAAAATCTGTTTCATGGTCAATCGGGCAGTATTTCCACTTTGAAATTTTGAATGTAAATGGGCTCTGTGGAGTTGTTCCAGATGCAGGTGCCGATTTTATCCTTGCTGGATTTTCCTTTCGGCAATTTTTCAACGAAGCGATAGGAATGCCAGGTCCGGGCCGGCGAACTATCATTTTTCAGCGGCTCGCCCCGCCAATCGTAAGTGATATAATCGGATTCCAGACTAAAAACGAGCACTCCGGGAATATCGCGCCCTTCTTTTTCACAGTATGCGTCGAACGTAATCACCAGACTGCCTTCTTTTTTAAAGCTGCCCAATCCGGACCTGAATGCGTAAGAATACTGCTGTTGCGCATCGATCCTGGCGGCTGTTCTGCCGCCTATTTCCACTACGTTTGCATTTTCGGATTGCTTGTCCCAGGTATAAAGAAAACGCCAGTCAGTCTGCACCGAATCCGGATTTACATAAAAAGCATGGGTGATATTGCTCGGTTCATTTTTCGTACTTCCTTCAAATACGCCGATCTCCACGAGCCTTTTATCCTGCTGGAGTTTTTCCAGAGGCACCTTGCCCTCGAAAGGGAAAAACCATTTGTCGCACAGCACGATACTGTTGGGCGGCACCGGCTCGCCCGAATGCAGGCGCCAGGCCTCCCGGGTGTGGTAGCCGTCAAATACGTCGAGGCCCAGCGGCAGCGCGGCTGAATACGCCTCGATGTAGTAGACGTTTTCCGATTTATTTGGAAATTTTTGAAGAATCGCTTCGGAAGCCTTGTAAACCGACAGTTGAGCCGCGTTCAAACCGAAGTCGGCGCTCCAACTCAGTCGGCCGAAAAACGACCAGGCCAATCCCGCCAGAAACAGCGCCAGCGCCACCTGTTCGGCACGGCGATGGATCATGGAAAAGCCGATCGCCAATAGGTTCCATCCACGCAGGCAAATAAGCAGGATGGCCGGCATAATACCCAGCAGCACCCGCAGCATACCGAAAGAGTTGAAAATGCCTTTCCACCAGAAAATGGAATGTGCGGCAAAATAAGACAGAAACATCCCGTAGACCAGCCAGGCCTCGTCGCGCGCAAACGCATCGCGGAACCACTGCCCGCCTGCAACCAGCTTAAAAAAGCCATACAACAACCCGCAGATCAACATTAAACACAAGGCAATGCCAATCACACTCGGCATATTATTGATGAAATGATCCCAGGGCCCGCTGCCGTAAGCGGAACTGAGCCCCCGGTATGTCATTTTATTAAATATCCACCAGAAATCCCCGTGTACGGGTTTGCCGGCAAAACCCATCACCACGTGCCCTACCGGAAACAACAAAATATACAGATAGTGCCTGCGCCAAAGAGCGTACAACAACAGCGGACATAAAATGATAAGTCCTTCCGAACGCACAAACGGCAAAAACGAGAACAGCAGATAGGCGACCACGTACTGTTGCCGCAGCATGAGCAACAGTGATACCGACAGCCATGCGGCGAACATGGGCTCGGTCAGTCCCGACAGGGTATGCGTCACATTCATCGGCGCCAGAATGGCAAAAACGGGCAGTAACCAGCGGTTTTTGATGCCAAAATGTTCGGCGATGTGAATCGTGCAGTACAATTGAATACTCCAGAAGCCAACGTTCAGGAGTTTTACGCCGGTGATGCCGAGCTGCGCGAACGGGGAGGCCACCATCACAAAAAGCGGCTTGGCCCAGTGGTTAAAAAAGTTGACGGGGTGTATGAAAGCGTAACGTGCGAACAGGTAGTGGTAAACGCTGTCGCCATCATCGCCTGTGCCTTCGGCAATCAGCGCGAGCAAAACCATAATGGTTGCTGCAACGACTAATGCCAGATATGGGCGGTTTTGTTTTTGTAAGAGCCAGGTAACCGGGCTGCTGCTATTCAAGATTGGCTGCATGTTTTATTTGAAATAATAGGCAGGCAAGGTACTGAAATTGTTTTATTTGAATTCTTCCGCTATAATCAGCACATCCGGGTTGGCGGCCACGTATCCGGGAAGTTCCTTTCCCTTGTGCGCCTGAAATACTGCGATTTTATATCCGGCTGAAAGCAAAGAATCGAGGTCTTTTTCCGAGGGGCACCAGCTGTGCGCATTGTACCGGTTGTAAAACATCATATCGATGTCTTCGTAACTTTTACAGTTAAAAACGAGGTAGTTTTCCGGCAAATTGTGGTTTTTTTTGAAGATGCATGTATTGGCAATTTTGGCATTCCGCTCTTCATCGGAAGCGCTGCGGCTGTCCAGAATAGCTGCCGGCCGCAGGGTAGAGAGTGCAAAAACAAGCAAAACGGGTAGGTGCATCCATTGTTTGTTCAGGGAAAGCCGGTCCAGTAACTGCAGGAAACGATGGATTCCGATAGCCGTCACCGTTAGCAGTATCGGGCAAACGATGTATACGAATGCAGGCATTTTGGTTTGTACCACAAAAGAAAAAAAGCCGTACACCACAGCCGCCATCGCCAGCATTGGAATTGTCAGGCTGGTTTTCGAAAATGACTTTGAGAAGAGCGTTAAAAATCCTGCCGCCAAAAACGGAAGCAGCAGGTTGCCGTATTGCAGCGTCCATTCCTGAAAATGAAATCGCCAGTCTTCCGTTACGTATGCACCCAGTTTTTCGGTGATATGCTGGTAATTGTAGCCGTATTCGTAAGCACTTTCCTGCGGGAATGCGTGCAGAATGTACAATTGCCAGGGCAAAGCGATAGCAGTGGCAACGGCCGGAGCCGCCAGCAGATCGCGATAGTTTTTCCAAACGAGTCGCTGTTCTTTTTGTAAAACAATCCACAATCCCCAGCCGCCGAACACTAAAAGCGCGGTAAGCCATTTCACCAGAATGGCGCAGCCGACAAAACACCCGATCAGTATCGCCCAGCGCCACGACCGCTCGCGGCTGTACTCGCAAAACGCCCAGATGCTACCGGTCACGTAGGCTGTGAAAACGATATCGTTGTGGTCGAGACTCATGGCGCCCGACACCATTTCAATTTGAAACCAGGAAAATGCACTGAGCAATGCAGCGATGTAGGCGGTGTTGAACTGCCCGGTCCAGATCAGCGCGATGCGGTAAATGCACCACACCATTCCTGCACTGAGCAGAGCACTGGGGAGGCGTACTGCTATTTCGTTTACTCCAAATATTTTCATGGACAGCGCCATCTGCCACATAAACAGCGGTTGTTTGTGCAGCCAGATGTGGTTGCAGCACCAGGAAGTGTAATCGTAAGACAGCACCGGATGTACCCGCAGCATGGGCCTGAACGGGTCGGTCATCATGTTTTTTGCTACGAGGGCGTGGAATTTTTCATCCCAGTCGTGGAGGAAAGGATCCATCGCTGCTACACCCAGGCGTAACAGAAATGCGCCCCCCGTCAAAAGCCACATAGATATCTGTTCCCGCTTTTTTATATAAGCACAAAGACTGGCCGCTACCGGCAGGAAAGCGAGAAAGAATAACCAGTTGCCCATATTGGTGAGTTGAATTTTAATATTGGGAGTGCAAATAAATGAATAATCCTGCGCCTCCTGAAAAGCAAGTTTTCAGGCACTTTTAACTATTACCGTTAATATTCGATATTCGCACATCAATAGCCTTCACATTGCCTTATGCACCTTCCATAACCCCTTTGTACCCCTTGTGATTTAAAAAAAACACCTGCCAGGAAAAATGAAAAAAACGATCCTTCTCCTCCCTGCCCTGCTCTTCGGCTTCACCCTCCTGCCTTCCGGCGATCCCGAAGACGAACTCCGCAAACCCGAAAACGCCGTCAAAAACCTGCGCGTCGCCGACGGCCTGCAAGCCCAACTTTTCGCCTCCGAGCCTATGATGACCAACCCCACGGACATGGACATCGACGACCGTGGGCGCATCTGGCTTTGTGAAGCCTACAACTACCGCCCCGAGATCAACGGCAACCCCACGAAAAAGGAAGGCGATCGTATTCTGATCCTCGAAGACACCGATGGCGACGGAAAGGCTGATAAAAGCACCGTCTTTTACCAGGGCCCGGAGGTGGAATCGCCGCTCGGTATCTGGGTGATGGGCAACCGCGCGCTGGTATCGCAAAGCCCGTATATGTGGCTGTTCACCGACGAGGACGGCGACGATAAAGCCGACAAAAAAGAGATCATTCTCCAGGGCGTCGGCGGGCACCAGCACGATCACGGCTTACACGCAGTGGTGTTCGGCCCCGACGGAAAGTTCTATTTCAATTTCGGAAATGCCGGTGAAATGCTCCAGGACAGCAAGGGCCAGACTATCAAAGACGCCGACGGGAAGGAAATCGACCCGAAAAATTACCGCCAGGGCATGGTGTTCCGCTGCGACGCCGATTTTACACACTTCGAAGTGCTCGGGCATAATTTCCGCAACAACTACGAGGTCGCGCCCGACAGTTACGGCACCCTCTGGCAGTCCGACAACGACGACGACGGCAACAAGGGTGTGCGCATCAACTACGTGATGGAATACGGCAACTACGGCTACACCGACGAAATGACGGGCGCCGGCTGGCAGGTGAACCGCACCAATATAGAACCCGAAATCCCGCGCCGCCACTGGCACCTCAACGACCCCGGCGTGGTGCCCAACCTCCTGCAAACCGGCGCGGGCTCGCCCTGCGGCATGCTCGTATACGAAGGTGACCTGCTGCCCGAACTTTATCGCGGCCACCCCATTCACGCCGACGCCGGCCCCAACGTGGTGCGCGCCTACCTGACACAGCCCGAGGGTGCAGGTTATAAATCGATGATTTCCAATATCATAGAAAGCCCCGTGGACCAGTGGTTCCGGCCCAGCGATGTATGCGTGGCGCCCGACGGCTCTCTGTTTATCTCCGACTGGTACGACCCCGGCGTGGGCGGACACCAGGCGGGCGACCAGAACCGAGGCCGGGTTTTTCGTGTAGCGCCGCCGTCGGCAGCCCGTTACACGGTTCCCAAATTCGATTTTTCCACGGCAGAAGGCGCCGTCACAGCCCTGCAAAATGCCAATATGTCGGTGCGCTGGAAAGCCTGGAACGCGCTGCACCAGATGGGTGAGTCGGCCGAACCTGCTTTGAACAAATTATTTCATTCCGCCGCCGCGCCGCACCTGCGCGCCCGCGCCCTCTGGCTGCTGCTGAAAAGCGCCGATCCGCTGCCTTATTTCCACTCGGCCGTCATCGACCGCGATGCCAACATCAACATAGTGGCTATCCGGGCTGCCCGGCAGGGTGTGTTACCGTCGGTACCGCTTGCCGATCTGGCGCATCATCCCAATCCGCAGGTGCGCCGCGAAATTGCCCTGGCCCTCCACCACCAGAAATCGCCCAACGTACCAGGCATCTGGGCCACCCTCGCACAAAAATACGACGGCAAAGACCGCTGGTACCTCGAAGCGCTCGGCATCGCCGCCGACGGCCAATGGGAAGCCTGCCTGAGTGCCTGGCAAAAAGCGGGTGGGAGTATCCAGACGGCTGCCGGAAAAGACATCGTGTGGCGCGCCCGCTGCGCCACGGCCTGCATCTTGCTGGGTCAGTTGGCCACCGACAAAGAAACGCCGCTGGAACAACGCCTGCGGTATTTCCGGGCCTTCGATTTTCAAAATGCTGCGCAGGCCTCGCCCGTGCTGCTCAAAATTTTACGGGAAAATGCGGCTGATACGGCGCTTTCCACCCTCGCCCTGCGCCACCTCGACGTGGAACTGGTGAAAAAAACGCCCGATGCCAAAGCCGCTTTGAGCAGAATTATGGCAAGTATGCAAGGCGAGCAATACCTGGAATTTGCCGACAGATACCGCCTGCCGGAAGAAAATACGCGTCTTTTCCAACTGGTTTTAAAAGGTGAAAATGCTTCCCGCGCGTCCGACATTCTGCTGAAAAACCCTGCCGGACTGGCCATGTACAAACAAGCCATTCAGCAAAAACGCCCCGAAGAAGAAACCCTGAAACTGCTGGGCGCGCTCCGCTGGTCGGGCGGCAAGGAGCAACTCGCGATCCTGGAATCCGTGGCTTTCGACCGCAAGCGCGACGCTGCCCTGCGCCGCCAGGCCACCGAATGGATCGGTAACAGCTGGAACGGCGAAGAACGCACGCTCGAACTGCTGAAAAACAAAAAGATCGAAGCCCGCTTCATTCCCGCCGCCGTACAGGGCGTGAGTGGCGCCTGGCGCATGAACGTCCGCCTCGAAGCGGCCTCCTACCTCGGCGGCGCGGATGCCGGCGCTACGAAAAAAACGCCCGCCATTGCCGATCTCATGGCCCTCACCGGCGATGCCGCCAAAGGTGCGCCGCTGTTTGAGCAATATTGCTCCAGTTGCCACCAGGTGAACGGAAAAGGCATCGATTACGGCCCGAAACTCAGCGAAATCGGCTCCAAACTGCCGCGCGAGGGGCAATACCTGGCTATTCTGCACCCCAACGCGGGTATCAGTTTCGGCTACGAAGGCTGGGAATTTAAAATGAAAAACGGCGATAAAGTCACCGGCCTCATCGCCAGCAAAACCGAAACGGAACTGGTGCTGAAAATGCCGGGCGGCACGTTCAAAACCTACAAACAATCGGAAATTAACAGCCGGAAACAACTGCCCGATTCCATGATGCCTGCCGGTTTTCATATTGCCATGAAGGAACAGGAACTGGCGGATTTGGTCGAGTACCTCATCGCTCTAAAAAAGAAGTGAGAAGTGAGAGGTGAGAAGTGAGAAGCGTAGAGTACACCGCTTCGATTAAGAAGTGAGAAGTGAGAGGTGAGAAGTGTAGAGTACACCGCTTTGCCCCGGAATATCTATAAACTAACACTTGGGCGAAGCGGTGTACTCTACGCATCTCACTTCTCACCTCTCACTTCTCACTTCTTAACAAAGGTGAGCATCCCAATTCCCCCCAGCACCACCGCCGTACCCACCAACTGCAGCGGCGTAACCGGCTCGCCCAGAAACACATACCCCAGCCCGATCGTGGCAACCGGCCCCACGAACCCGATGATGCCCGAGTTATTGGCGCCCACGATGCGTATGCCTTCCACGATCAGAAAAGTGGGCAACACAGTGGCGATGACCGCCAGCCAGCCGGACAACACATACACCTGCGTGGGGAAATGGAACAAATCGAAACCGTCGTGAAAACCCGACTGAATGACGGCCGGGAAAGTGGCCGCGATGACGGCATAACAAGTAAATTTGGCCGACCCGACCTTGTGCACGTATTCGCCCGTAAACACCACATAAAACGCATACGTGATGGCGCAGCCGAACACCAGTGCCCCGCCCAGCAGCAAATTCCGCTGGTCGCCGAAACCTTTTTCGGCCACGAAAGCCAGTACGACGCCCACGTAAGTAATCACCAGCGCCGCATATTGAACCAGTGTAATCCGCCTTTTAAAAAAGATGACCGACAGCACGAGCACGATGGTCGGATATGTGAACAACACCAGCCGCTCTACACCCGCTGTCACGTATTGCAGGCCCAGAAAATCGAGCATACTCGACACGTAATAACTCAGGATTCCCAGTCCGCTGATAGCCAGCCAGTCGCGGCGTGTGAGCAGCACATTGTCCGTGCGCCGGTGCAAATACACTGCTACGGCCACATAAAACGGCAACGCGAACAACATGCGCAGGGCAATAACCGACTGCGTATCCACGGCGTATCGGTACATCAGTTTGATGATGATGGCTTTGGCCGAAAAGCAAATATTGGCAACGGCCAGGATCAAGATGCCGGGTAGCAGCGAGCGGCGGGCGGGAGCAAGAGGAGGTGCGTTCAAGCGCAGTAGTTTGTGTGTGGGCAAAGGTCGGTGTTTCGGAGGGGCGTTCAAAATGCGGTTCGAGGTTTTCAACAGGCAGCGAAACAGATAAATTCCACCTGTGAAATAAATCTGCGCATCAGAGCCGGCGTTCCATTGCCTTCCTGTACTGATTTTCGGCCGTTGTTGGCGTCCCCGCTAGGGGTGTACGGAATGTTTACTCCGACATTCGGTTTGGTGTTTGATATTCGGTGTTCGGTGTTCGGTGTTAAAAAATATCGAATATCGAACACCGAATATCGAACTCCGAATAAGGTGTAAATGGTTGAATGTAATAAGTTTTCAGCCGTTGTGGGCGACTCCGCCAAGGGCGACATTCGGTTCGGAGTTTGGTGTTCGATATTCGGTGTTCGGTGTTATTTACGAGGTGCCAACAGGTGACAACTTTACTTTTCCAATCCTTTCTATTTCAAAATAATACCTACTCTTACTTCGCAGATGTTACCTTCTCACTCAAAAAAATCACAATTTCTGGATTTTCAAACATTCCGTACACCCCTAGCGAGGACGCCAACAACGGCCGAATAAATCTATGGTATTCAAATCTGTGCCATGACCTTTCGTGCCCTTATTTGCCGAAATCTCAGTACTTCGTTCCATGTTTTTGAAACTGACCACATTACCCATGTCAAAACCATCCACACTCGTTTATATCCTGCTGCTTACATTGCCATGCCGGGTTTTTACCCAAAATGCCATTGAATGGCTGCTACCGGTGGGCTCTTACGAAAGTGTGCAGCGCTGGGGCGATTATTTTCTCGTTCAGCAAAACGGGCGCTGGGGCGTCCTCGATGCGCATCAAAATTTTTTAATAAAACCCAAATTTGAAAATGCGTACGTACTGAATGAATGGGCATTCTCGGCACAGGAAAAAGGTTTATGGGGCGTTTTTCACCGGAACAACTTCAGAAAATGGGCCGTCAGGCCGCAATATTACCCGGAGGAAGGATCGTCCGTTCTCACCTCCAACTGGGGGCTTCCGCATAGTTGGCTCGGTTACCGGAATGGCTATGCTTTCGCTATTACGGTGAGCGAAAAAGGTGTGGTTCTGCAACCTGCTACAATCGAACCGCCCGCAGGCATGGAAGTGCTCGAGCCTCAAGAAAATGCTCCGGCAGCACCCCAAATGCCAAGTCCGCAGCCCTGGCACAGCCAGTGGGGAAGTGTCGATTTTATGTTCGAACCGTATGTAGCGGACGATGAAACTACCTGGAAAATTCCGCGCCGGGACGTATTCAAAGTGACCGACAATGAAGGCAAAACAGGCATTGTCGACAGCACCGGCCGCATCCTGATTCCCACCCGATCTGCTTACTTTCAGGTAGTTCAATTCAACACCCTGGCCTTGCTGGAAAACCGTGGGCAGCCCGGTCCGGAAGAATATGCCTTTTACCGGCTCTCCGATGGGAAACGTATGTCCCCAAAAACCTATCAGCATTACATCACTATGTCAGTCAGTAGCAAAGAGCCGATTCTGGTGTGGAATGACCTCGACCCGTCTGCCGGAAAAGGATACGGATTACTTAGTCCTGCCGGCGAAGAACAGATTCCCTGTGTCTACGAAAGCTTGGCAGCCTATGCGCCGCCCGGTTTTATGCCCGCGAAAAAAGGTGGCAAATGGGGCATTATCGATATGAAAAACGAGTTGCTATTGCCGTTCGAATACGAGGAGATCCTGGTTGGATCTATGGAACCGGCAGCGGATGTGTATGTAACGAAAAACGGAAAGATGGGGGTGCTGCGGGTAAAGGGGCGTAAGTGACTATGCGTAGCTGCAATACGCGCCGGAGGTCGCCGGGCTGCCAAGCGTTCAAGCCACCTCGACGATGGAAGGGAAACTCCGGGCTCGGAGAGCCTCTCGAACGTGTTGTATTGACCGCCCAATAGGTCCCCCGGACCGCCGAACCCGTACCGCATCCCGTCGGATACGTCCGTTTGACCGTCAGATAGGTCTTTTATCCATCCAGATACGTAGCGGACCCATCTGGATAGACAAAAGACCTATCTGACGGTCAAGCAGACGTGATAGAATAGGTAGCCGACGTATCTGGATAGGTGGGCTACCTGCATGGATAGATAAAAGACGTATCTGACGGTCAAACGGACGTGTTATAATAGGTGGCTGATGTATCTGGATAGGTAGGCCACCTGCCTGGATAGATAAAACAGGGGACCGGAAGGCAGGAATAATCCAGCCACCTCACTGCGGGGACGAGGCAAGGCGGAAGGCAAGATTGAATTTTTTGTGACTAGGTCCTTCTATGTCGCGGCAAGCGACTCGACAATAGTGCGCAGTTCGATTCCAGCCGCCATCGTATAACGCCCCCCTTCCACCCGCACCATATCATAAATACCCGAGCGCCGCGGGCGGGCGTCCTGCCCAGAAGGAACCGAGCCGCCAGGCTGAGCGACGGGGTGGCTCGAAGCCACCCGGTCGCTCGGCACAGCCACCCGGTCGCCCGAAACGTTCCCCTTTTCGCTGAGAGCCGCCATTCTATCGCCCGAAACAGCATCCTTTTCGCCGGGAGCAGCCGTTCCGTCGCCCGAAACGCCCGACAACGACTTCAACTTCCTGCCCGATACTTCCCGCAGCCGCACTTCCTCCACCGCTTTCTGCACCCGCCCCTGCACGCTGTTCCGTACCGGCGCAGGTTTCTGCTGCATGATCTTTTGCACTTTCTCCGCTGCCGCCGGGCTGCCCGCTTTTTCCAGCACCGGCAGTAGGCGTCGCACTTCCTCGGCCGAGCCGGCGGACTCCATTTTTTTCAAAATAGCGCCGTCGAGTACGGGTTGTGTTTTTTGTAGCACCTCGGGATTGGAGGCCGCCGCATCGGCCACTTCGCCGAGCCGTTCCTGGCGCGGGAAATCGCGGAGGTAGGCCTGCACTTTCCTTTCCGTGGGTTGCGACTGAATAGATGCCACGTAGGCATTTTCCACTTCCGGCAGCAGTTCGGCGCGGTTTTGCACGGCGGCTTTTAGTTCGGAGAGGCGTTCGCTTTCCGGGAAATCGGCTACGAACTGGCGGATTTTCACGCGGTCGGGGTCGCTGCGCAGACTGGCCAGCGAGCCGGTTTCGAGGGTGGAAATCCGCTCCGCCACCCGGGTTTCGTATTTTCCCTGCCGGTACTGGCGCTGGTATTCGCGCAGGTCGGCCAGGCGGCCCGTTTCTTCGGCTTTGTAGAAATAGGCTTTTTCGAGGTGCGGACTGCCCTTGGGCGCGTATTTTTCGATGTAGCCGGCATAGGCTTCGGCCGTGTCTTTCACACTGGCCACCCACCAGTCGCGCGTGGCGGGCGGGGTGATCGCCCAGGTAGCGGAAGGCGCCAGAATGATGAACGCCAGGAAAAACGCCAGCGGTTTCAGGCGGCTGTTGGGTTTGTATTCGGGCGCATCGACCGGCTCGGAGGGCGCGTATTTCACCTTCACCTCATTCGGAGCGGTGGAAGTGGAAGAACTTTGAAAAGCGAACGTCTGTCCGCTCGGCTTGAAATCCGTGTCCTGCGGCGCAGGCGCTTCGGTGACGATCGTGACCGTTTCCATCAGCGACACCTCACGGGGAATCGGTTCGGCAAAACCTTCCACTTTTTCCAGGATCGACACTTTTACCAGTAACTGGTGCACACCTTCCACGAGCGGGGTGACGCTGAAATTCCATTCCGTAAAACCTGTTTCGCGCACGAGTTGGGTGCGGCTGTTAAGGGCATTGATCTGAAATGTGCTGCCCTCGGGATCGAGCAGTTCGGCGCTCATCACGTCGGAAATTTCCACGTGGGAGCGCACCTGCACGTGTTCGTCGAGCACAATATTTTCCAGAATAGCATCTTCATCCACGGCCACGCGGATGGTGCAACGCGTGGGTTTGCGCACCGGCATCACGTGTGGCACGCGATAAAGGACACTGCCGCGTTTGGCGGTTTTTCCGGTAGCAGGGGTATTGGCCGTTATTTCAAAATCGGCTTCCGTGAGCGTACCGAGCAGGTCGAAAAAATCGGCCGACACTTGGTCGACCAGGCGACGATATTCTTCCGGAGAGATGGTGTTGCGGAACCGCTCCTTGTTGGCCGCATTCAGCCGGGCGATAAGCGCCGACACGATGCGGTATTTTTCCGAACCCTCGGGCAAATGCACCAGCAAACCATTCAGCGCGCCCGGCAGGTCGGTATCCCGGAGTTGCGCTTCAAGTTGCCTGCGAAATTCTGCGAGCGGTTGGGTGAGCGGCATGGCGGTTGGCTTGGCTTTGGTGAGAATTCAGGCAAATATATTATTTATTTTATGTTGATGAGGGTTGATAAGGGTTTATAAGGGTTGATATTTAGCCGCTCGGGAAATGGAAGGATTTCAACTTTTTCGAGCGGCTAAATATCAACCCTTATAAACCCTTATCAACCCTCATCAACCCTTATCAACATTTTTCATCAACCTAAAAACCTCATCCCGTCAGCAGCACCGCAATCAAATAGTCGGCGAGCAAAATCAAAATATCGCTAAAAACCACGGCCCGGGTGCTTGCCTGACCCAGTTCGACGCTGCCGCCTTTTACGTAGTAACCCTGATAGCAGGAAACGCTGGTGAGGATGAATGCGAACACGAACGATTTCACGTACATCATGAACACGTTGTACGGCTCGAAGAACGAGCGTACGCCCTGGATGTATTCCGCATCGGTGATCAGTCCGGTCGGTACGCTGGAGAGGTAACCGCCGATGACGGCTACGAAAGCCGAAAATGTGACGAGCAGCGGAATGACGAACAATGCCGCGATCACCTTGGGCATAATCAGGTACGCCGCCGTATTGACACCCATGACTTCCATGGCATCGATGTGTTCTTTCTGGCGCATGCCGCCGATTTCAGCGGCCATATTGGAACCGACTTTGCCGGCCAGTACCAGGCAGGTAATGGTGGGCGACAGTTCGATGAGGGCCAGGTCGCGCACGATGTAGCCGATATAATAACGCGGCACCAGTTGTCCGTCGAGTTGATAGGCGAATTGAACGGCGGCCACAGCCCCGATGAATACCGAAATCAGGCACACGATAATGAGCGAACCGACGCCGATGTCGTTCATCTGGCGCATAGTTTCCTTCCAGTACATGATGAATTTTTCAGGCCTGCCGAAGGCATGTTTCATCATGATCAGGTACCGGCCCATGTGGCGCAGGTAATTGTAGCGTACGATGCTTGGGTCCATATGTTGCGTTGTGTTGAGGTTGTTGAGGGGTTGAGATTGTTGAGGGGTTGCCAAACACGATATACCAAACCCCAAACACCCTTAATGCGGCTTCAAAGGTTCGGCTTTTTTTTCAAAATTTCAGGATCGGCACATGAAAACATCCGGGCGGCTATCTTCTCGCTGAGATCAGTTATACTTTTGCCCCACCTCAACTCTCAACATCTCAACCTCTCAACATTCTCAACCCCTCAACAATCTCAACAGCCCTCAACCTTCTCATCATGAACAAAACCGCAGTCATCACCGGCGCTACCAAAGGCCTCGGCCGCGCGCTGGCAGAAGTTTTTGCCGCACGAGGTTTCGACCTGTGCGTTTGCGCGCGCACGGAAGCCGATTTACAGATCATGCAATCGGAGTGGAGTACGCAGTTTCCGGACGTACAACTCCATATTTTTCCGGCCGATCTGGGCAAAAAATCGGAAACGCAGGAGTTTGCCGCATTCGTCAAATCTACCTGGCCGCAGGTCGACGTACTGATCAACAATGCGGGTATTTACATTGGCGGACTGGTGTCGGAAGAACGCGAAGGCACACTCGAAACCATGTTGGAAACCAACCTGTACAGCGCCTATCACCTCACCCGGGCGCTGCTGCCGGCCATGGTTCCGCACAAGTCGGGGCACATTTTTAACATGTGTTCCATCGCCAGTTTTATGGCGTACCCCAACGGCGGATCGTACAGCATTTCCAAATTTGCCCTGCTCGGATTTTCAAAAGTGCTGCGCGAGGAAATGAAACAGCACGGCATTAAAGTGACGAGCATTATGCCCGGAGCCGCCTGGTCGGATTCGTGGCGGGGCGTCGAATTGCCCGAAGAACGGCTCATGCAGGCGATGGACGTGGCAAAAGCCGTGTGGGGCTGTTATGACCTGTCGCCGGCAGCGGTGGTGGAAGAGTTGATTTTGCGGCCGCAGTTGGGGGATCTGTGAGACGCGGATTTCGCGGATTGAGTTTTCAGGAGGGCCGATGCCATTTTTTCAAGCCAATCTGCATCTTGTTTTTCAAAAAAAAACCGCTATCCCCATTTTTTTGCATATTTGCAATCACCTCCTTCAAACGCATGCAGGCCCTGCCTGTTATCCTGTGCAGGCGGTAATTACAATTAAAGTTGCCCCGATGAAAAGAGCGATTCTTTCCTCCATAGAGTTTTGGATACTCGCAGCAGTGGTACTGTCGCTTTGTTTTTTTCAAAACCCGGCGCCATCGAAAATGCGCGTTCCGCCTGACGTAAAGGAAAGCCTTCAACGGGTACAGCAGATACAACTTCAGCACCCCGATAGTGCGTGGTATCTGCTACGTGCAGTAGGAGAAAATATTTCCGCAAATCCTGCCAAAGATTCTATTGCATGTAAGGAAGTAGCCGGTGCGATGGTAATCTTCGCGCGCATTGCCGACAGCCTTTATTTTACCGATATTGCCATTGAAGGTTTCAGGGCAGGTCTGCGGTTGTACGAATTTTTTCCGCAGGAGAACCGCAAGGAAATTCTGGGAACAACACTTGGCCTGGGCATATCGCTCAACAATAACTACCGCCTCAACGAAGCGCTCGAAGTACTGAACCGGGCTTTGCAACTGTCGCAGGTACTGTATGGAGAATACAGCGTACCTGTGGGCAATTGTTATGACCGTATCGGAGCAGTGTACAGCGGCAAGAGAGACTATTACAAGGCCGTCCAGTATTTTCAAAAACAATACAATGTACTCTGGAAAGTCCACGGAGGTAGCAGCAAATGGCTTTCCTACCCGATATGCCAGATGGCCGATGCCTACAACAGGCTGGGCGACTACAGCAAAGCGATTCAGTTGTGCCGGGAAGGCCAGGCGCTGGGCGGCAAGATGGGAGGCTATGACCACTATTACTGGGGTATTTTGAGCGACTGCTACATGCAGACCGGCGATTATGACCATGCCCTGGAAATTCAATTAAAAACCATCGGCCTCAAAAAAGCCTCTTACGAAACTGAATTCAACCCCGAAATCGGAGAGTCCTATCGCGAATTGGGTGACATATTTTTTGCTAAAAAAGATTTTAAAAGCGCCGACAGCCTGTATCGTAAATCGCTTTACCTGCTGCAAAATCTCGAAGTCGCACCCAAAGAAGCACTTGCCTGTACCTGGCTTTCTTTTGCACTGCTGCACGAATCCGAAAACAAGATCGACCTGGCCTTGTCCGATTGCGCTCATTCGCTCGGGCACTGTGTGAACACAACCGGCATGCCTGCTGCCGGGAATCCTTCTTTTTATCAAACGCCCTATCCGCAGCTGCTGGCAGATATTCTGGCATGCAAGGGTGATCTGTTATCGGTTGTTGCCGGCAACTCAAAACGCAATACAGACCTTGAAGAGGTACTCGATGCGTATGAAAAAAGCATCGAGTGCAACTCTCATATTTACCGGGAAATGGAAGAGGAAAACTCCAAGACCTATTTCGTGACGCAGATCTACCCCTTGTATGAAAAAGCGATCGGTACAGCGCTGAAGTTGCATGAACAATCAGGTAACCGGAAGTGGCTGGAAAAGGCATTTCTGTTCGTTGAAAAAAGCAAGGCGGCCTCCCTCCTGGAAGCGGTACGGCAATCGGGCGCCGAGTATTTCGCAGGTGTGCCGGAGGAATTGCAACGTCGGGAACGCAGTCTTCTCCTCCGCAAACTGCGCCTGGAAGCGGATATTCAATTTAACCTCGAATACGGCGAAAACGAAAATTCTGAATTGATCAAATCGCTGCGTGATTCCGTCTTCGCCACCGAAAACGCCCGGAAGGCGCTTACTACGTCCATCGCCGGAAAATATCCCGAATATTACAGCCTGAAGTACGATACGGCCGTCGGGTCCATTTCTGCTTTGCAAAAACAATTGTCTGACCGCCAGATGATCCTGGAATACTTCCAGGGCGCCGACCGGCTGTTCGCCTTTGCCGTGACGGCATCGGACTGCGATTACCGGGAGATCCGGACCGACACTGCATGGACCGGCCAGATCAGGCTGCTCAAAAACTTTATGTTCGACGAATCGCCGGACAGCCCGGCCAAAAAAGCGGCCTATATCGCGTCGGCACATGCGCTATATGAAAAACTGATGGCGCCGTTCGAAAGCCTGGCCTCCGGCAAACAAGGTATCATCGTTATTCCCGACGGAGAATTGTCTGCCCTGCCACTTCAGGCGCTGCTGACCGAGCGTGTGTCGCCGGAAACCGGCTATCGCAAACTCCCGTACGTGATCCGGAAATGGGACATCTCTTATTCCTATTCGGCTACCCTGTTGATGCAGCCGTTCGTGAAACACCACCCTTCATCAGCTTTTGGTGGCTGGGCGCCTGATTATGAAGGACTGTCGCACCTGTTTTTTAACCGGGAAGAAGTGCAGAAGTCGGCCGGCATACTCGGCGGCGACACCTACCTGGGCGAACAGGCTACGGAATCCGTTTTTAAAAAGAACTGTGCGAATTACGATATCCTGTTGCTCTCGATGCACGGATTTGTGAATGATACGATGCCGGGACTTTCACGGCTCGTTTTTTCGGAAAAACCGGAATCCGGCGAAGATGGCAGTTTACACACCTATGAAGTATATGGATTGTCGCTGGCCGCCAGCCTGACGGTGCTGAGCGCATGCGAAACGGGTAAAGGTTTTCTGTTGCAGGGAGAGGGAATTCAGAGTATTGCCCGCGCTTTTCGGTATGCCGGGTGCCCGTCGGTCATTGCCAGCTACTGGAAAGCGAACGAAGCCGCCTCGGCGGAATTGATTGGAAGTTTTTTCAATCGCATCCGGAACACAACTTCCGTTGAAGCACTGGAAGCGGCGAAGCGGTATTTTATCGACCACCCATACGACGAGCGGCTGGCGCATCCGCATTTCTGGGCTACCTTCAATTGCATCGACGGGTATCTTCAACCTAAAAGCACCCTCCACTGGTACGGGTGGGCGCTGGCAGCCGTACTGGCTGCGTGGCTGGTATGGATCGCCTGGCGCAGGTACGTGAAAAAAGTATAGATATTACTATCATTTCGTTCATTCCTAAACCTCATCACATGAAACGAAAAATACACCTGCTTTACCTTCTTTTCGCGGCGGGCATTTTGCTCGCCCTGTTGCAAAGCAATAACAGCCCTGGGCCCGGCGACAGGGTGCGTCGCGGCAAACCTTCGCCCTGCAGCAAATGCCACAGCAATATGGCGAGTGGAACGGGAAACATCTTTTCGATCAGCGGATTTCCGCAAAAAATTATTCCAGGCGAAACGTATAGAATTGTTGTAAGCATTACCCGGGGCGGCCCGAATTTCAGAAGGCCGGGTTTCGAATTCGTTGTTATCAGCGAATCGGATACTACCAAAAGCGCAGGCACATTTCCATGTAAACAAGGCTGCGGTACAGGAGAAACCAACTGGAGGATCGATGAACAGGTACCAATTGACGGAGTAGGAACCTTCGACTTCGCGCACAATTCTTCCTACATTGGATTTCCGCAAAACGGGGATACGGCAAGATGGGAAATCGACTGGAGGGCAGACAACGTTTCATTGAATGAAACAATCAAATTATACGCCTATGCCAGCATCGGAAACGGACAAAATAGTCCGGATGAAAACAACCCTGATCCCCAAGACTGGTTCAGCAGCGCGCAAACCAAAACAGGAGTGGTTTGCAATTCAAATATGTCACTGTCGTATGAATCTGTTCCGCCCACCTGCGCCGCACCCCTGAACGGCAGTGCTAACATTATCGCTCCGGCTACCAATTACCAATGGGGCGGAGAAGGACAGCGGCAGGCGACGGCTAAATGCCTCGCCGGCGGCAATTACCTGGTGACCGTTTCCAACAACAATTCCTGTGCGTTTGAAACGGTTGTCGTTCCGCCTGCTCCGGGTAGCGGCGCTCCTGTCTTTTCTTCCTGTCCGGGCAATATTGTACAAATTGCCGACGCCGCCAATTGCAGCAGAGTGGTTTCTTTCAATGCGCCGCAGGTGAATGATGGCTGCAATGCGCCTGTTGTGCTGGTTCAAAACACCGACGCCAGGATTATTAAAGGCCTTTGGGATAAGAATGGCGCGGCGCGTGGTCATTTGAGGGTATTGCCTGTCAACGACCCGAATACGCTTTCCATAACGGATGTAAAAGTTGGTATTTACGATGCAACTGGAACAGCCCCGGCGGAGTTGCGGCTCTACTGGATCGACCCTGGAGTCGAACTGACCATTTACAGCATATTTTCGGGGCACTTGCTGACAAGCAAGATGTTTACGCCGCCCGATATGAACAACGGCGTATACTGCGTTACCCTCGATAGTACTGTTCATTTGCCGCCGAATAAAAACCTCATTGTTGAATTGCGATGCCCCAATTCCCTGGATGTGCGGGCAGGATATACGGACCATGCTTCGGGCGTTTCCTATTACGCTAAAGCGCCGGGTTCCAACTTGATCGAAAATGCCAACTTGTCCGGTCCGAATTATTTAGATGACGATCATTTTTACTGTAAGGTAAATGCTTTCAAAAGTCTCCCGATTCAAATTGCCCAGACCAGCGGGCTACCTTCGGGTAGTTTATTCCCATCGGGTGCGACCAGCATGGTTTTCAAGGCAACCAACGCTTCGGGCACTACCGCTACCTGCGCTTTTACCGTAACGGTAAACACCAATCTGAATGTTGCCGCAAGCGCCACGGCCTCTATATGCGATGCTGCCAATGGCAGGGTAGATATAACGCCTTCCGGAGGTGTTTTGCCTTACACGTTCGATTGGTCGGATTTGCCCGGGGCCGGTAATCCTCAAAACCGGACCAATCTGTTACCCGGCGTTTATAACGTTACAGTGGCGGATGCCCTTGGGTGTACATCGGCTGTTTCCGCTACCGTCACGTCAAACGGCGCCCCGCCGCTGGCTTCCATCAGCGGGGCAACATCTGTTTGTGCGGGCAGTAGCGCCACACTTTCCGCCAATGGCGGTGTGTCGTACCTTTGGAGTAACGGGGCTACGCAAGCGCAGACCACCGTTGTGCCGCTGCCGGGCAACATTTATACGGTGACAGCCACTGCGGCCAACGGCTGCACGGCCACGGCCACGAAATCGGTCGCGGTGAATCCGGCGCCACCACTGTCTTTGAGTGGAACAGCGGCTGTTTGCACCGGCGGCAGTGCCACGCTGTCTGCCACCGGAGGCGTATCCTACCTGTGGAGCACGGGCGCCACACAATCCCAAATTCAACCGACTCCCGTTACAACCACCACCTATACTGTGAGGGCAACAGGAGCCAACGGTTGTACGGCCACTACTTCGCAAACGGTCACTGTAAATCCTTTGCCAACGCCATCTATCAGCGGAGCGACTGCCGTTTGCGCCGGAAGCAACGCGACACTATCAGCCGACGGAGGCCTATCTTACCTGTGGAGTACGAATGAGACCCAATCGCAAATTTCAGTAACGCCGCCCGGGCCGGCTACCTATACGGTCACGGCTACGAATGCCGGAGGCTGTACGGCCAGTACTACCCACATGGTGGCTATCAATGCACTGCCTACGCCGTCCATTGTTGGAACGGCAGTCATTTGTGCCGGGGCAAATACGACCATCTCTGTGATCGGGGGATCCTCTTACCTCTGGAGTACCGGCACGACGCTTGCCCAGCTTCCGGTAATGCCGCCAGCAACTACTACCTATACCGTAACGGCTACAGCCGTCAACGGTTGTACCGCTACGGCCACGCAAACGGTTACCGTAAATCCCGTACCACCGCTGACTATCAGCGGCCCGACATCGATCTGTATCGAACAAAGCGCGACACTTGCAGCCGATGGTGGTGTGTCGTATCTCTGGAGTACCGGGGCGACGCAATCTCAAATCCCGGTAACTCTGGTCACGACAACCACTTACACCGTGAGGGCTACGGGAGCCAATGGCTGCACCGCCACTGCTGCCCAAACTGTTATGGTAAATCCTTTGCCAACGCCCTCCATCAGCGGAACAACAGCCATTTGCGCCGGTGAAAGCACCACACTCCTGGCGGGCGGTGGCCTCTCCTACCTGTGGAGTACGGATGCGACGCTTGCACAAATTTCACTGGCTCCTACGGGAACAACCACGTACACCGTCACGACTACCGACGCCAACGGCTGCACGGCCACCGCTTCACAAACAGTCGCAGTAAATTCCTTGCCCGTGGCATCGATCAGCGGAACAACCGCCATTTGCGCCGGTGAAAGCACGACGCTTCTGGCGGGCGGCGGCGTTTCTTACCTGTGGAGCACGGGCGCAACGCAAGCGCAAATACCGGTAATGCCGACCATGTCGACCATCTACACTGCCACGGCCACCGACGCCAATGGCTGCACGGCCACCGCTTCACAAACAGTCGCAGTAAATGCCTTGCCGGTCGCATCCATCAGCGGAACAACCGCCATTTGCGCCGGTGAAAGCACGACGCTTCTGGCGGGCGGCGGCCTCTCCTACCTGTGGAGTACGGATGCTACGTTTGCACAAATTTCACCGGCTCCTGCGGGAACAACCACGTACACCGTCACGGCTACCGACGCCAACGGCTGCACGGCCACCGCTTCACGAACAGTCACAGTAAATGCCTTGCCCGTGGCATCGATCAGCGGAACAACAGCCATTTGCGCCGGTGAAAGCACGACGCTCTTGGGCGGCGGCGGCGTCTCTTACCTGTGGAGCACAGATGCGACGCTTGCACAAATTTCGCCGTCGCCGTCGGAAACAACCACGTACACCGTGACGATTACTGACGCCAACGGCTGCACGACCACCGCTTCACAAACAGTCGCAGTAAATTCCTTGCCCGTGGCATCCATTAGTGGAACAAGCGTCATATGTGCCGGTGAAAGTACCACGCTTCTAGCGGACGGTGGCGTTTCATACCTGTGGAGTACGGATGCGACGCTTGCACAAATTTCACCGGCTCCTTCGGAAACAACCACCTACACTGTCACGGCCACCAACGCCAACGGCTGCACGGCGACTGCCACGCAAACCATCACGGTCCATCCTTTACCCGTACCGACCATCAGCGGAGCCACATTGGTTTGCATGGGCAGCAGCACGACGCTTACAGCCTCCGGAGGAGCCTTGTACCTTTGGAATACTGGAGCCATGACGGATATCATTTCCATCACGCCTGTCGAAACGGCTACGTACACCGTTGTTGTCACTTCGGAAGCAGAATGCATCGATTCGGCTTCCGTTACCCTGCAGCTCAGCCCAGCCATTGAAATGGATGGAATACAGGTTGTGCATCCCGATTGTTTCGGTACGGCCACCGGAAGTATATCGCCACAATATGCAGGCGGAACAAAACCCCTGTCCTATCTGTGGAGCAACGGCGCCGGCACCGCCGGAATCGACCAATTGGCGGCGGGCCTTTATACGGTTACCGTAATGGACGGAAACGGATGCACTCTCGTTTCGCCGCCGGTCGAATTGACTTCGCCACCGGCGCTGGGCCTGAACCTGACGGTTTCCAGCGATAATGGAACAATTTCCGTCGGTGCCGCAGGAGGTGTGGCGCCCTACACGGCCTGTCTGTACGATACCGCAGGACTTTCCACCTGTCAGGAAGTACAGCATTCCGGCGATTCCGTCGTCTTCCAGGGCCTTGGTTCCGGAACTTACGTGGTAACAATAGAAGATGATAACGGATGCTTTTTACAAAGCGACCAGCTTGTGCTGGTGTTATCGTCAACGTATGCAACCAACCCGGATGATGGGTCTCTATCGGTTTATCCGAATCCGACGGAAGGCTTGATCTGGATAAAAAACGGACGCGGCAGGCCGGCTACCGACGGGACTGTTTTCCTGACAGACCTGGCTGGGCGCACCCTGGAAGCATTCGATCTGCTTCCGACGGCGATCGATATTTCCATGCTGCCCTCGGGCATTTATCTGATCAGAATAGTGGCGGATCATGCGGTGACGATCCGAAAAATTATACTTCGCCGCCCGTGATCATTTAAGTTGGCGGGCAATTGCCCGGGCGTTTCGCCGCCGGTCCGACTGAAAATCGGAATTGGCGGCGAAACGTTCGAACGCTTCTATCGTCATCTGCGTTTTATCTTTCTGCAATAGAAGCGCCATCGCGCCGTACCACGCACGGTCTTCTTCAAAACCGGCATCGATCTGTTTTAACTCCGATTCCGCCTGAAGTCCGTTGCCGAGCGCCAGGTAAGCAATCGCTTTGCCCCGATGCGCTTCGTTGGAATACGAGGTCACATGGACCAGTTGGTCGTATATGGTAATAACCCCCGCATAATCTTTTTTCTGGTAGGCAGCCTCCACTTGCTGGAGTATCCGAGCCACGGCTGCCGTATCGATATCGCCGCGGTAACCGGAGACCGTGATCGTGCGCGGCGTGGTAAAATGAACGGCGAACAATTGATCCGGGGTAGCCTTTGAACCCGTTTGAAACCAATACACCGCACCGACTGCCAGCACGAATACCGCTGCCGCTGCCTGCCACCATTTCCGGTACCGTTTGGCGGAAATAACAGTCATTGGAGGAGGCGCTGTTTTTTCAGTGGCTGGCTGGTCTTCTCCCAGATGGACGGTATCGGACCACCGGGCCATTTTTTGGCGCAGATCCTCCACTTCAGGTTCGGCGGTTACTTTTCTCAGGTCGCGGTACAGGTCCAGATTTTCGCGCAAATCGGCATCCTCCAGCAATTGCTGTTCGAACTGTATGCGGTCTGCTTCAGTCAGCCGGCCGTTGAGGTAATCGTCAATTTTTTCGAAATAATTTAGTTCTTCCATTTTTTGGGTTGGGCTTATCTTTTCAACTCCTGGTAGAGCGGATCGGATTTGATAGACACGATTAATTTTCCGGTACACACATGCCTGCGTTTGCGGGCATAAGCGTAAGTTATTTCCATTTCGGCGGCAATTTCTTCCATGCCTTTCCCGCTATGCCAGCAAAGGAGCAGTAATTTCCTGCAGTCGGGCGGCAGGTGGTCAAAATTCTTATACAACAAATCGTAGCGCTCCGCTTCTTCAACGGCCGGTTCTATTTCCTGCTGTTCTCTTAATACCGCGAACTCCTGCTCCGTTACCTCTCCCGTAAATTTTTTGCGTCTTAATTTATTCAGCCAAATGTTTCTGCATACGGCATATAGAAAAGTGTAAAAAGAAGCCTTCAGCACCAGCGTATCCGTTTTCCGGAAAATAGCCACCAGCGCATCCTGAAAAACATCATTGGCATCTTCATTGGTACCCTGATTTTGACGGATATACACGGCAATGCGGGGCAGAAACTCTTCAAATATAGTTTTTATCGTTTCGTCTTTCCGGTCGCGCAGGCCTTCCAGGTACCATTCATTCGGGTAGTCAGACATTTTTGGAGGGGTATTGATAAAGTTATCTGTTATTAATCGTCTGCGTTGATAATCAAACATTTAGAGATAAAATATCCCAAACTGATTTTGGTTCGACACTTAGGTTGTCAAACGATGGAATGCCCGTTACGCCCGAACGGCTCCGGGATCCGAACACAAATTTACAATGTTGTTGGTCAGCATTGCAGCATGTTTTTTAAAGGGAGGGTAACATTTTTTCAGGACAGGTTATAAACTGGAAATACTAACCTTCAACTGTAACGACGATGAAATACCTGATCTATCTGCTGCAGGGAGGCTGGATGCTGACATTGATGTGGCCCCGTTTTTCAAATCAGCATACAGCGGACGTGTTCACAACTTCTGATTCCCGCATCGAACGGGCCATGCGTTCCACCGTGCAAATCACGGCATTCAGTGCATCCGAAAAGATATGCGGTGCCGGCGCACTGGTGACGCCCGACGGACTCATTCTCACGAGTTATCACAATGTCGATGCTGCCCTTTCCGTAGAGGTAAAATTGTACGGAGGGCATGTCATACAAGCGACCCTGGTTGCAGCCTCACCTGAAATGGACCTGGCATTGCTTAAAATCGATACTTCCAGACTGGATTTTTTTCAGGTCAGCCGCCGCACCCGGCCTGAGTGGGGAGAACGTTTGTTTGCCATCGGCCATCCGGGATGTCTGCCTTTTTCACTCACGGAAGGTTTCGTCGGCGGATTCGACCGCCGTATCGGCGCCATCCGTTACCCGGGCGCTACCGAGCAATTTATCCAGACCGATATTCCATTGAATCCGGGTTGCAGCGGCGGACCGCTCTTCGACCGGGCAGGCGAACTGGTAGGCATCAATACGGCTATCTGGACGAAAAGCGGCCGGTTCGAAGGGTACGCTTTTGCAGTTCCCGTCGGGCTGATCAATAAATTTATAAATCCTGGTACGGAAAGGTAACATTCCACTTGCCTGTGGTACTAAAGATTATACAAGCCCCTAAGCCAGTCCTTTTCACTTCACCTCTTAAATTTTTCACACCATGCCAGATCCTGAAGGCGGCAGAGTCGTGCCGGCCACTGTCGGCGCACGCGTCGAAATTGCCCAAAAATGTGCGCTCATTGCGGTAGAAACCCCGAATGCGCCTCTGAAACCGGAGCCCGTAAAAGCCACCAACATCGATGACGCGCTGCAGCAACTCGGCGTCAGTTTCAAAGTACAACTGCGCAACCTCGACGGGGAGCCCTCGAAAGAAACCATCGATATCCGTTCACTCGACGATTTCGAAGAAGCCACCATCGTCGAACATTCCACGGTGCTGAGCGAACAGAACCTGCGTATGAATTTCCTGCGTGAAATACAGGATCAACTGTGCAACAACAAGATTTTTCGGGAAGACCTGAAAGCCCTGCTCGCATCGGAAAAACGAACGTTTTTCCTCGAATTCCTACAGGGCCGCATCGGCGATCTGAAAAAACCGGCCCCTGGTCTGTCCGACCCGTTCTCCACTTCCTTCACCCGCTAAATCCGGATATCATGTCAGTAAACAAAGTAGAACTGCAGCAACTCCACACCATCGATCTGCCCCTGCTGGAAGAGGACTGGGATACGATGAAAACGGTATTCCCTGAAATCGAGCAGCCGGGCGACGAAGCGGCTGGGTACGACCTGCCGTCCGATTGGGGGAACCCGCAAACCTCGTCTGCCAAATCGACGAAATACGAGTTGCTCCTCGCCATTTTACAGGCCGGAGCGGACGTGAACGCCGTCGCAGCCAAAGTAGACGAAATCCTGGGTGCCGAAGAAGCACGCTACCAGGAGAACATGCAGGCCGTATTCGAGCAGACCAAGCCCTTCGAAAAAACGGCGCGTTCGCTGGACCTGCTCTACCGGAATGCCGAACGCGATGCGAACGTATACGTCATGCCGGTGAACGCCACACGTTTCGCCGATTCTTCCAACCCCAAGCATTTCAAGGAGTTCCGGCATTTTTTGCGCAAGAAATTTTACGACTTTCAAATGGAAGATTCTCCTTTTTACCTGTCCTATGTCGGTAATATCGGCAGCAAAAATGCCATGCAGGAAATGACGAAAATCGCCGAAGAAACGCGGGCACTGGCAGTGCTGGATATCCGCGATTTGAAATCGGCGAAAGAAGTGGTCGACTATGCCAAATCCATGAAAATAACCGGCATCCCCGCACATCTCGCCCACCAGGTGACGATGGGTACCTGGCTACTGGTGCACGGCGCTTTCGAAGTGGAATTTACGGCCGATAAAAACGGCCGCCTTCAGCGCAGGGAAACGCCCATGGCGGTGCCCGCCGCCGGCGCATTCATCGGTAAAATGTTGTCGGTGCCTGCGGGGTACTACATCACCGGGCTGGAACAATCGCCGATCGTCGGCATCAGCGGCGTGAAAGTCGCGTACGACCTGCAACGGATCGATGCCCGCGACTGGAGCGATTGCGGACTGATCCAGATCATTCCTTCCGGGCATATCATGGGCTCCACGACGGCTAATAAATCCAATAATACCGACCTGACCGAATTCATGAAAGTCGACGTATCCAACTCTCTCCTGAAAGACCTGGTGCAATTCTGCAACAGGAAGGCTTATTCCAAATGGGGAAACCGGCAAAAACGGGAGTTCACCCTGGAAATCGCAACCTACCTCAACCGGCGCCAAAGCAAGGAGATATTTGCCAATTACCAGATCAACAGGGTGGAATACGACGGCCCCGAAAAAGTAGTGGAGATCGATATCACGATAAAGTTTTTCGATAGCGCCGACAAGTTCGATATCAACCTGCACGGTCCGAAAAACATGATCGATTTCAAAAAGCCGGATTCCAAAAAATAATTGAAAATCAACCTTTTATCACTAAAAAAACTTTTTAACCATGCCTATCACAGCGATCTATCTCCAACCCAAAGATCAACCCCGGCAACGTCTTTTGAACTATAAAATCGACTTCGACCAGCACATCGACGACCGCACCGGCGAACCGGTCGGACAACCTGTCCTAACCAAATTGTCAGTCGTTATTTCCCGTAGCAGCCAGGATAACGAACCCTTCTTTGTCGACTGGATGCTCGACCCTTCCAAAAAGGTCGACCTGACCATCGCTTTTTACGACAACACCCACCTGAAGCGGGAACTCAAAATCGATGGCGCCTACCTGGTGAGTTATCTGCAGGAATTAAAGCAAGCCGGCACGATCGAAGAAACGCTGGAAATTTCTCCCGAGAAAATGCAGATCGATTCCATCCCTTTCGACCGGCAGGATGCCATGTAAACCCTGTTAACCCCCTGTGGCGGCGTCGGTAGGCGTGTGCTCCGCTGAAGGCGCCGCCGCTATTTCTTTTCCGAATTATTTACATTTTTTGCCATGACAGCATCCGCATCATATTCTCCCATCGTTCTCGAAGGCTGGCACCCGGATTGGATCTTCAACGGCCTGCAACTCCGGCAGTCGTACAATGGTCACCATGTATTCGATATTTCGGTGTTAATTCCGCATTCGGGCGCCCGCAAAGGTGGGAAAAATGCGCAGCAGGCACTATCGCAGGAAGCCCTTACGGGAATCCTGGGCCGCAAGATCGTGCTGCATTTGCGCAACCCTGGAAAATCTGACCCCGCCTGCCGCTTCGAAGGGTTTGTCGATCAGGCCGAACCTGCATGGACTTCCCGGGCCTGCGCCCTGCGTATTACCGGATACAGCCCTACCGTATTGATGGATTGTATGCCTTCTTTCCGCACGTTTTATAAAAAACCGCTGAGCGGGATCGCACGCCAAATCACAGAGAAATATGGCCGGTCGATACCCGCTCTTTCGCTGACGGGCGCCGATGGCGACGCTGATTTTTCCGTACAGTACCAGGAAACGGACTACAGCTACCTGTGCCGCCTGGCCGATGAACACGGCAAGGTGTTTTTCTACGACGGCGAACGCCTGCAATTCGGTAGCCTGGGGCAGGAAGGTCAGCCTACAAAAAGCATCCGGTTTGGCAAAGACCTCAAACAAGCGGGTATTTCGCTCAACACCGAGCCACTGCGCTTTCAACTCGGCGCTTTTGATCCCGAAAAAAATGAACTGTTGCAGGTTTCGGCGCCGGCATGCTATTCCGTTAATCCGCTCGTCCGGGAAACCGCTTCCCGCTCCGGCGTTTACCCTTCCTCGGATATCCACCTGTTCACCGCTACGTCCGGCGAAAAAGATCTTTCGGGGCGCACAAGCCGGATGCAATCCCGGCAGGCGCATAACCTGGTCCGTTTTCAGGGCACCTCCGACCTTCCCGGCCTGTTGATCGGCAGCCGGATACAGATCAAGGGCGCTCCTGAAATACTCGGACAGGGCGATTACACGATACTGGAAATCAGTCATCAGATCAACGGCGACCTTTCGTACAGCAACACCTTTTTTGCCGTGCCTACAGGTTTTCCATTTGCCCCCAGAATGCTTTCCGGGCGCGCTCCGCTGTGCGGCCCCTTACCAGCCACCGTGAAAGACCATGATGATCCGGAAAAACTGGGCCGTGTCCGCGTCGAATTTATCGGCGACCAGGAAAAAACACGCTCTCCCTGGCTGCGCGTGCTCACGCCTTTTACGGGCTTCGGCGGCATGGGCTTCCGCCCGGAAGCGGGCGATATTGTGCTCGTTCAAAGCGAGGATTTCAACATAGAGAAATCTGCTTTTGTCAGTGGCGCTTTTTTTCATGGCAAAGCAAGAGCAGACCAATGGCACGATGCCGAAAACAAGAAAAAAGGATTCGCCACCGAAAAAATTTCCTTCCACATCGACGACCGCACGGGAAAACTCACCATCGAAGCCGACGAAATTGAAATCAAGGCGCGTAAAAAACTCAAAACCCGCGGCCAGACTGCCGAACACTCCAGCGAAACAAATATGAAAATCGATGGCGGTAATCAACTCAGTGCCCAGGCCGGCAGGATAGATCTCAACTAAAATCATATCATTTTAAACCGTATCCCACGTCATGCAAACGACCGAAACCATCAGTAACCGGCTGAAAATCCTGGCGTCTGGCCGCTTCCATTGCTCTGTAGAAGCTTTGCGCCCGGATATCAAAATGATGATCGACTGGATGTCGGCCGAACTCGGCGACCTGTACCGCTCCCTCCGGCAAAGCGGCGACGTGATGGAGCGCCGTATCCGGCAGTACCTTCAGCCGGATACGCTGAACAGGCCTTTCCCGGCACACACGCTGGCATACGCCCAGCCCCGGAAAAACGGGTACATGCTCAACCCCGAAGACGACGTATGGCAATTGCAAACGCCTGGAAATGGATCGAATCCCGTGTTTTTCACGCCCTTGGCTCCCCTTCCGCTGGTGCGCGGCAAGGTGCGGTACCTGGCTTGCGGAAACATACTTTCTGAACATACCGAACATGCGCGGTTCATGTTTAGGGCCAAGTGCCAACCGGAACAATCGCTTGCACCGGGTATCATGTGGATCGGTTTGCAACTGGAATCGAACCCGCATCAGGATCAGCAACTGGATTTGTGTTTTCAAACGTCGGCACTACCCATAGAAAAAGCCCAAGCGTTGCTTGCGGCGCTTCCTTTGGTGTCGTGGAAACATGCCGAGCGGGTGCTTCCTGTTACCGCCGGTCTCTTTCACGACGATGCGACAGAACATAAATACCATTCCAAATATCCCGACGAGGAGTTTCTGTTTCTGCACGGAATTGAACAACAAATCCGGTCCGTTTACAATCCGCACTTTATCCGGATGGAACTTCCTGCGGGGTGCGAAACGACTACTCCCGAAACGTTGCGGGCTGTTTTCGATGCGGAACAAATATTGGAATTTGAAAAGCAATCCTTGATCTGGGTTCAACTTGTTTTCCCGGCCGGCTGCCCGACAGCCGACCTGGCATCTCTGTCGATTCAATTGAACTGTTTTCCGATCATCAACCGGCGTCTCGACAGCACACGTGATTTTGTTTCCACCGGCGACCGCGGTATCGAGGTCAGGGCTTTGAGCAACGCCGACAACGGCAGGGCCTCGCTACAGGAAATGGGTGTTTTTTTTCTGGGTATGCAACGCGTTTTTACGCGCAACCACGACTTGAAACCAGTCATGTTCGATTCTTTTCCGGACAGCGCCCCGGGTACATATGCCCTGCAACACGGACGGGTAGAGGCCGACGACGTACACGACCTGTATGCCCGCTTGGCCGACCTGACGGATTGTATTGAAGGCAGTGCCTCCACGCTGTCGTTGATCAATGCGCACGTCTTACAGGATGCTCTGATGAAGATCAAGGACGGCAACAGATCGCTCGCCATCGCTTTGCGTGACATGCCGGCTCAGGATCGCGACATGGGGTATTACCTGCATCTTAAAATCACAGACCCCCTTCTGCGGATTTTTATCCGGTTCTGGATCACGCAAGGTCCGTATGCCGCCGGCCTCGCACAGCCGGGCGATGTGCTGCGGGCTGAGCGGACCGACTGGTCGGAGGCAGACACGGCCTGGGTCGTGTGAGTCAACATATTCCATCACATTTCAAAACAAAAATCAACGACATGGCCTGGCTTATTTTTAAAAGAAGTATCGGCAAAATCCTGCTGATCGAAGGCGAATTTTCTACGGACCCCAGCAAAATTTACACCGTTCGGAAGAAATGGAACGCGCACAACGAAACGACGTCACGCAGTAATGGCCCCTGCCCCAACGGAACCTGGCATTGGTCACACTATAATCGGCACATAGAAATGGGGTTCGCCCCCGGCTGCTACCGCAGCGCTTACGGATGCGAAGGCATTCACGTATTCAGGGTGCCGGCAAGGTCGGGCATCGGCATACACGCCGGCAGGACCCTGGGGCAACCGGACGTAGTGGATGCTGTGAAAGGCAAAACGCTGGGTTGTATCCGCATACCTGCCGACGCGATGGTATACATCAACCGGATGCATAAAAGTGACCCAATTTCCGTCATCGTTGTAACCAATTAAAGCCATGAGAATTGATTCGGAAGACCGGGAGTTCTGGATACAAAAACGTGCGGCCGATGCGGCGGCACATACGGCTGAAGTCATTAAGGCCCGGAACATCGCAATGATCAATGAAAGTTGCGGCATCGACGGAAATTGGGTTACCGTTTGCCCTGTAAGCAAGACAACGGCCCTGAATGCCACGTCCATTTATTTTGTCAACGGCATATGGAACGACTACCTGGATGCAATGGAATCCACGCTCGACATTGCCAACCTGATCGGCGCCGATGTAACACTGGTGTATTCTTCCAACAAAGGCTGGAACCTGATCGATGCAGCCGATATCGCTATTGCAGGATTGAAAACGGCCGCCGTCTGCACACTGGCATCCAATGTAAAAAAGGATTTGAACAACAACCGTAAGGTTATCCTCATCGGCCATAGCAGGGGAGCCGCGGTGGTTCAGTCGGCTGTAGAATCCATGTACATACAGGAGTGGCAGGGAAGCAATCTGGCCATACTCACCCTGGGCGGCTTTTCCAAAATGCCGGGAAAATGGAAAGTACCCAAGTCTGCTATGGTTCATTCCTATGCCCAGGCAAGTTCCCGTACATTCGATATGGTGCCATTCCTAAGACATGAACTGGGCGAAGCGTTCGATCTGCGTATTGTCTTCAAAGGTGCAAACCTGCTGTTGAACCCGAAATTTTATCGGTTCGCTTTCAAACTAATGACTGGCAATATTCACGCAATTAAAAACTATCGTATTGCTATTCAAGTGTTTATGGCCGATTATCGAAATGGCCGACGAGGCAGGAACAGCCAAACACTCTGGTTTTACTGACAAAACTTAACCGCCCATGACACTCAATTCCCTTCCGTCCCTTCTGGCCGCTCTGCTGGTGGAAGCAGGCGAACATTCCCTGGATCAGATATCCATTCATGCGGCAGACGGACCGTTTGTTCCTGCTTTACGTCAAATTCTCCATGCCAAAAAGGACCGGGATGGCCAACGCACCCGGATCCGCACCCGCAGCAAGCGACCCGAATCCCTTGCATTGGAACAGGAGATGCCGGCAGACCATCCTTTTCTGGCAATGAAAACCTTGTTCGAACAGGAGACATCGCGCCTCCAGATAGAACAATGCCTCTATGAACGCCGGCAAATACTCGGGCAGCCGACACTGCACACCCATTTTTTCCACGAAACCGACTCCTGGGAAAATCCCTTTAAAAAAATATTCGCTTTTTTTCTGCCCTATGGGTCACAAATCAGCGGGCATACGGTACTAATTGAAAAGTGCCTCAGTGCCGCGCTCGGTGAGGCGGTTCGGGTAAAAGCAACATTCCCGATGAAACGGTTCATTCCGGGTGGCGCCACAGGAAATATGCTGGTAGGCAGCACTGCCAAGGTAGGAGGCATTGCTACGGCCGTAATGCCCGGATTTTTAATTTTAATCGGCCCTGTAGCCGCGCAGCATTTGAAACCGCTGGCCCCGGGAAGCCGGATGCGGGAATTCCTGGAAAAAGCCCTGCTGCTACTTTTCCTGCCCGGCAACAGCGGCTGGGAAATTCGGATCGAAACGGCGCCGGATGTGAATAAATGCCGCCTGGGAACCGCTGAAAAACCGATGCTACTACAAATTAACAGTACAATATAAAACCTGATTCAATATGATGGCCCGACTTTTTGCACCGCTCCAATCAAGATTTAATGTGCGCAACCACCCTGTTGTACGCAAGGTATTATTACCCCTGTTTGTAGTAAGTGCGCTGTTTGCACTTCTAGCCGGTATGGATGCCCGTATTTCGGACGATCCCTCTCGAATCGTTTTCCATTTCCGGGCAGTTGCGGCCATGGCTTTTCTGGCGGGTTTGCTTTTAGCCTGGTTGTTCGAAGCCAGGTGGTGGCAAGGATATTCCGTGGCCAGGAAAAACCTGTTGCTGGCCGGCTCCGTTTTATGGGGAATTTGCCTGTTTTGCCTGATTTCGCCGCGCGTGGGTTGGCAAAATACTGCCCCGGGATACCTGGGGATGTATCTGCCGCTGCTATTGACCGCCGGTATTCCGTGGTTTTTCTGGCGTACGGTATGTTCGCTTGCAGCCATTCCGCAGTTGCGGTATGCTCCATACCGGTTCGACAGTATCCAGGATGCGATTGCAACCGTCGATTGGTCGCAAAACCTCCAGGTAGGTATCCGCTGGGTTTTTATCGACGATTTCAGCGAAGTAAGCCCCGACGGAATCTATACTTTCCGAACGTTTACACCCAATACTTTAAAAACTATCCCGCTGGGTCACTTATTTAAGGCACTTCTTGGGCTGCACAATATTCAAACCCGGGCACAAACGCCCATTCTTTTTCAGGAATACGGTTGGGAGTTTTACAATTACCCCTACTGGTTCTGGCCCCGGCGTAAACGATACCTGGATCCGTATAAAATCATGCGAAAACTCAGGGTAAGATACCCGGTAGTCTCCAAATTGGAACGGCAACGCGCATCTTTTCCGCTGCACCGCAGGTTCCGTTCTGCTACTATTTACGTCACCCGTTCAAAATAACTTTCATATGAAATCGATCCATCACTTTCCCGCACCGAACATTGTGCCGGGCCAGAACCTTACTGCCGATACTTTTGCTGACATATTTGCCTGGATACAGTCGCTTGCAGCCGATGCCATATTTGCAGTACGCAGGCCGCTACGCTATGGCTTGATGACTTTTTCGGATGGTCGCAAGCCACTGATGTTGGCAAAAAATGGTTCAAGTATCGAACTGCTGCAATGCATAGCCACTACCTCTGCCGGATCGTTTATCGGACATTTTGAAAACACTCATCCGGTACTCCGGCTTGATCTGGCGAAGGAAAACCTCGATCCGCAGGAGCAACAGTACGATCTGCTGGTGGAGGTGAACAATGCAGCGACGTGCACATTCGGCCCTGAAATACACGACCCTTGCAGGCCGTCCTTTGTAGGCGTCGCTTACCGGCTGCGCGTACAACCCGCCCGGGTACAGAAGGCGCCCGTTTCGGATGCACTGCGCATCGGGATACTGAAATACCAGGCAGGTGAATGGCAGTTGCAGGAATTTATACCTCCTTGTACACATTTGGGCGCTCATGCCAGACTACAGTCGGCGCAGGGCGAACTGACGGAAGGCTTCAAAAAATTGACCGAATTTTTTCCCGAGGTGGTGCAACAAACCGACTCTTACCAGGCAAAAGCAATGCTCGAACTGAGGGAACTTACCGTGAATCTGGGGTCATCCCTGGCATCTCATTCGCACCGTTACCTTCAGTTGGGTGAACACAGCGACCCCTTCGATTTATTTGATTTTTGGGCCGCAATGGCCCTTCAAATGTCGTTTTTTTTGGATTGCCTGAAGGATAGCACTGGTTTTTACCTTTTGCTAAAACAATGCACTATGCAAGCCAGCGGCGTGTATTATACGCAGGACAGCTGGAATAAAGCCATTCAGCAAATGGCCAATTTCAAGTATGATCAGGAAGACATCTTATCCGCTGTGGAAAAAACGGATATCTTCATTAATACGATCGTGCCGGTTTTCAAGGCGCTCAGGTCCCAATACCAGCCCTCGCCCGGCCCCGTTATTTCTGAAAAGCAAGAAACACAGACCTGGTAAATCTTTTATTTATGCCACAAGCTGTATTCATCGGATGTTATCACGTTTGCCCGGCTTACGACGGCGACCACCCCCACACCGGCGGAAAGGCGCTACAGGGCAGTGCGAATGTTTGTACGGGCGGTAAAAATCTTTGCCGTACCGGCGACGCGCTTCAATGCCAGAGCGCCAGCCCCGATACCGTTATCGGCGGATCCGCCACCGTATTTGTCAACGGTCTGCCTGCCGCCCGTCTGGGCGACCCGTGCTTGCACGGCGGAACGCTGGCTGAAGGGGCTCAAAACCTGTTTATTAATTCTTAAAACCAATAAAAATGGACACTTCCGCTTCCTCTAATGCCGTTCAACGCACACATGCGCTGCTCCGCGCCACAGGCCTTACGCTGCTTCTCCTGCTGCTGGTCGGTTTTCCCGTTTCCCGTTTTCCGCTGGTAGAACACTATAAAAGTGCCGGCGAGCACAAAAATTATCAAAATACGATGGATACGTTGAGCCGGCTGGCAGTGCAAACCGATTCTTTGCTCGCACTGCTTCGTCCGATGGACGAAGTTCTTGGCCAGATTGTCAAACTGGACAAGAAATACGTAGAAGCCTCTTCGGATTCCCTGCGCTGGCAAATTGACCTGCTGGAAAAAAGGGTATTCATATTCAAAAACCACCTGCAAGAGCAGAATGTTGGCGAAATCGGGCTGCATGTCGCAACTACTTATGGCATTTTGCTCAATGCCCGGCAAACCATCTGGGATATGAGAAACCGCATCTCGCCTATTTCGCCCAAGCCTGAAGACGGCGGTACGGACACATTGCTCGATATGCAGATCGAGGCAGTGGCTATGCAACTGGATATGGAAGCGGGCGGACTGGAAAATGTGCGCATCAAAGGCTGGTTTAGCGACAAGAAAAAAACGGAAGAAAAACTGGTCAAAACGGCTCAAAACCTGAGAAGACTGTCTGCCCAGTTAAGGTCTATATAAAATCCGCGTCGCCTATCACCCCCATTCCAAACAGCGCATAGTCGTATTTCACCGGATCATCAGGGTCGAATGCGCGCAGGTTCTCCGTGAGTTCCAGCACCGCTTTCCAGTCGGTTTGCGGGCGTTGCAGCAGGCCCAGGCGGCGGGCTACACGCTCTACGTGCACGTCGAGCGGAATAAGTAGTTGAGCGGGGCTGATCTGTTTCCAGATACCGAAATCCACGCCGGCGGCATCGCTGCGCACCATCCAGCGCAGGTACATGTTGAGTCGTTTGCAGGTGGAGCCGCGCTCGGGCGTGGCCACGTGTTTGCGGGTACGGTCTGGCGCGTCGGGGTGGTCGAAAAAGTCGTGGTGAAAGCCGGCGAGTGCGCGTTCTGTGGTCAGGTCGCCAGGTTGCAGATGCCGGGCGAAGGCCGTTTCCAGGGAAACGTTTTTCCGGTAATACTGCTGAAAAAACTCCAGAAACCACAAAGTATCGGTGGCCTGGAAGGTGCGGTGTTTAAAATCCAGGAAACGTGCGCGGTCCTGCTCGGTATGATTCAGCATAAAATCGTGCGGCGCGCCGTCCATCAGTTCTACCAGGCGGCGGGCGTTGCGAATGATCGTTTTGCGCTGCCCCCAGGCCAGCGTAGCCGCCCAGAAACCGATCAATTCGCGGTCCTGCACGCTGCTGAAACTATGCGGAAGCGAGATCGGATCGTCGGAAATAAATCCGGGTTGATTGTACCGGCGAAAAGCGGCTTCCAGAAAATCGGCCAGTTGAACACCGTCGGCCGGATCAGGCAAACTAGAAAACATGCCGTTCCGCGTGATAGGACGAACGCACCAGCGGACCACTTTCCACGTATTTCAGTCCTTTTTGCAGGCCTACTTCGCGGTATTCGGCAAACAGGTCGGGGTGCACGTATTCGGCTACCTCGATATGCATTTTGGTAGGTTGCAGGTATTGGCCCAGTGTGAGAATATCGCAGCCGTGTTCGACGAGGTGATCCATGGCTTCGAATACTTCCTCGCGCGTTTCGCCGAGGCCGACCATGATGCCGGTTTTGGTGCGTTTTCCGTAGTCCTTGATGCGTTGTATCTGTTCGAGGCTGCGTTCGTATTTGGCCTGCGGGCGCACCTTGCGGTACAGGCGCGGCACCGTTTCCATGTTGTGACTCACCACCTCCTGACCGCCGGAGATCATACGCTCCAGGGCTTCCCAGTTGGATTTCACGTCGGGAATGAGTGTTTCGATGGTGGTTTCGGGGCTGCGTTCTTTCACAGCCCGCACGGTCTGGTACCAAATTTCGGCGCCACGGTCCTTGAGTTCGTCGCGGTTGACGGACGTGAGCACGGCGTGTTTGACCTTCATCAGCCAGATGGCTTCGGCTACGCGGCGTGGCTCGTCTTCGTCGTATTCGTTGGGGCGGCCGGTTTTGACGGCACAAAAGGAACAGGAGCGCGTGCAGACGTTGCCGAGAATCATAAAAGTGGCCGTGCCTGCGCCCCAGCATTCGCCCATGTTGGGACAGCTGCCGCTCTGGCAAATCGTATGGAGATTGAATTCGTCGACGATGCTCCGCACGTTGCGGTAGTTTTCGCCCATCGGCAGGCGCACTTTGAGCCATTCGGGGCGTTTCGGGCGGCCGGAAGGGGCGGTATTATTCTCGACAATCGGTAATTCCAGCATGGTGTGGTGTGTCGTGTATCGTTTTTGGTGTTTGGCGCGTGTTGCTCCAGACATTTCAACAAAACGTATGCGAATGTTCGAAGTATTTAGCGTAAATCATCCAGTGTCCCAAGGGCAATGCGCCCCAAACACGAAACACCAAACACCAAATACGATACACTAAACATCAAACACTCACTTTCGTTTTCCGAGCTGCAAATTTAGGAAGAAGTTGAAGAACAGCCGGTCATTTTGTGACGACACGAGGATAGGAACTTTTTGTGCGAAGGCGTCCAGTTGGAGGCCAAGTTCGAGGGCTTTTACAAAATCGTCGAAGGCGCCCCAGTCGAGGTGCAGCGCGATGGTAGCATTGGCGCCGGGGCGGAATCCGAGTTGCCCGATGCCGCGTGTGAACGGCGAAGCGCCCAGAATGCGGGTATTGTCGAGAAAAACGGCTTTGTTCTCTTCCGAATATTTCTGGTGCAGGATGCGGCTGTTGCCTGCGCCGTCGGCGGTATACCGAAGGGCAAGGTAGTAGGGTTTGAGCAGGCCGAGCGAAGGCCCGAAACTGTAACTCATACCAATGGCAACACCTTTTTGTTTCGCTTTTTCGGAAAAATAGCGTTTCATGCCCCAGCCCGCGCGGAGCACGAGCAGGTTGTTTTGTTTACCGAAAACGTAGGGTCGGAAAGAACGGCTCACGGACGGGTCGGCACTTTGGCGGTATTCTTTCGGGTGTTTGAGTTCCCCGATGCCGAAATGATAGTACTTCGTTTTATCGTATGTCTGCAGGCGGCCGAACTCCATGCCGATCCCGAAACTGCGGTGGGTCACCAGTTTCAGGTTGATCGTCGTTTCGGTATTGTAAATGACACCGATGCCTGTGGCGGGCGGTTTAAACCCGTTTTGCGACGACCCTTCGGCAGCCACGACGGATAACAATAGCAGACAAAAGAAAAAACGCATCATATGACATATTTTGGTTTCAAAAATAGGCTTTCTGATCATTACACGCGGAAAAAATGTTGCATCGTGCTCGAATCGTATATTTTTATTCTAAACACCGCCGCTCCCCGACAGTTCATCTTTCTGCAACAAGGCATTAAAAAAACATGCCCACTTTGCAGCCGTGGCATCTAAAAGGCTGACAACCTGTTTTTTATAAAACAAATTCGCCCATCAACCATTTGCCCGCCAACACCCATAAAAACTGAACGACCATCAGCGCATCGATCCAGAATTTTTGCCAGTACGCCTGCTTTAACCTGGTTTGGATGACGCGGAGCGCCCATGCGGTGCATCCTAAACTCCCGATCAGGGCGCTCATTGCCCATCCTCCGTAAATTCTATAAAAATAATTGAATATACATACGAGTCCGGCGACGATCAGGGAACGGTCGATCCACTGAAAAGTTTTTTGTTCTCCCAAATGCCGTACCAATGTCTGTAGTTGGTACCGCTGGTCGTAATGCAGATCGGTTAAATCGTAGGCCAGCGCCAGTGCGAAAATGAACAGCGCCCGGCCGGCAAAGATCAGTGTTGCTTCGGGCCATTCCACCAGGTCGAGCGGCAGCCACACCGTCACCCACGCCCACACGAATGCGATGGAAACAGGTTTCAGCACGCGCGCCCGGCGCAGGCTTTTTTCACCGGCAAAATAATACAGCACCCAGACGACCCCGGGCGCCGCGAGCAGCAGTACCGTTTGTTGCGGCAAATGCCACAGACTTATCAGCGCTCCCACTCCGGCCGCGTACGCCAATGCGCGTTGCCAGGGCTCTCTCCGAAAAAACTGGTACCCGCATACCGTCGAACCGAACAGAAACCCGAACAGCCACCCTTGCCCGGACAAAGGTTTGTCCAGTAACACCAGCGTCTGCATCAACATGCACACTGCGCAACAACCGATCCAGATGAGCCGTAGGAGGACTGAGAGCATGGGAGTTGATGGGTTTATATGTTTATGAGTTTATGAGTTTATAAGGTTGATGGGTTTATAAGGTTTATGAGGTTTATAAGGTTGATAAGGTTGATAAAAAGGTTGATGAGGGTTTATAAGGGTTGATATTTATCGGCTCGATGAAATGAAATCTTCTCTTTATTCGAGCGGATGAATATCAACCTCATCAACCTCATAAACCCTATAAACCAATAAACTCATAAACCAATAAACCCCTTTTAACTATGCCCTAACAAATTTTAAAATAAATTTTGATGGGTTCAAGTGTTAAATGTTGTCATGTACAATGAAATCCCTTTGTACAAAAGTATCCAAAACTGATATCCATGAAACGCACAATGCTATTCTTGCTGTTGTTGACAGCCGGTTTCGCCCAGCAAGCCTCGGCGCAATATTTCGGGCGCAATAAACCGGTTTACCGGCAACTCGACTTCAAAGTGGTGGAAACACCGCATTTCACCATGTACGAATACCTGAAAAATCCGGACAAAGTACAGGAACTCGGGCAGGCTGCCGAACTCTGGTATGCCATGCACCAGGCCGTGCTGCGCGACTCGTTCAAAGAGCGCAACCCGCTGATCGTGTACAACGACCACGCCGGCTTTCAGCAAACGAACGTGATCCAGGGCGATATCAACGTGGGCACCGGCGGTGTCACCGAAGGCCTCCGCAACCGCGTTATATTTCCCGTAGCCGCTACCAACCAGCAGACGCACCATGTGCTGGGGCACGAAATGGTGCACGCTTTTCAGTACCATATGATCCTGCAAGGCGACTCGACGAACATGCAAAACTTCGCCAACCTGCCGCTCTGGATGGTGGAAGGCCTGGCAGAATACATGTCTATCGGCCGCATCGACGCTCACACGGCCCTGTGGATGCGCGATGCCGTGCTGAACGACGAACTTCCCCGCATCAAGGACCTCGACGGCTACAAGTATTTCCCCTACCGCTGGGGACAGTCGTTCTGGGCGTACATCAGCGGGGTATACGGCGACGAGATCATTCAGCCGCTGTTTATGAGCACTGCCAAACACGGCCTGAAAACGGCCGTTAAAATGACGCTGAATACGACTGTCGATTCCCTGTCGGAAGCATGGACGGGTACACTCAAAAACTATTACGGACAATGGGTTACGAAGGGTAAAAAGGAAAACCTGCCCGGCAAAACCCTGCTCGACGACGACAATGCCGGCGAAATGAACGTAGGCCCCGTGCTCAGCCCCAACGGCAAATACGTGGTTTTCCTGTCTGAAAAGAACCTGTTCACCACCGACCTGCTGCTGGCCGACGCCAAAACGGGCAAGATCCTGAAAAAGATCGCCAGTACCGCTACCGACAGCCACCTCGACCAGTTGAACGGCATCGAAAGTTCGGGCGCCTGGAGTCCCGACAGCAAACGTTACGCCTTCGACGCTTATGAAAAAGGCCGCAGCGTGCTCGTTGTGAAAGACGTGGAACGCAACAAAACCGTGGAGAAAATTTACATCCCCGGCGTGCCGTCTTTCAGCAATCCGGCCTGGAGCCCCGACGGCAAAACCATCGTGGTGAGCGGCCAGGTAAACGGCCAGACCGACCTGTATGCCTATAACGTCAAGTCGAAAAAAGTACAGCGCCTGACCAACGACCGGGCGTCGGAAATTCTGCCGACCTGGAGCCCCGACGGTAAAACGATCGCATATTCCACCGATGCGCTCAGCCTGCAACGCGGCCGCAGCAACGGCGCCTGGACGATGAACCTCGCCCTGTTCGACGTGGCTGCCGATACGTCGGTGCAGATCGGGATTTTCCCCGGCGCAGATAACCTCAATCCGCAATTCGATAAATCGGGCAACCTGTATTTCCTCAGTAACCGCGACGGTTTCCGCAATTTGTACAAATACGACCTGACGACCAAAAAGGTCTTCCAACTCACGCAGTTGCAAACGGGTATCACGGGTATTACGCCGTATGCACCGGCTATTACCGTGGCCGAAGACCGCGACCGCATCCTGTACACGTACTACAACAAGCGTACGTACGTGATCCACCAGGCGAAAGAGGAAGATTTTACGCCGAAAGAAGTGGACGCCTATGCCGTAGATATGGTGCCTGCCGCGCTGCCGCCTTTCCGGCCCGGCAAACGCGACATCATCAATACGAACCTGCGTTTGATGGATGAGAATATGAAAACCATGGCGGCAACACCCGTCGGCAGCGAACAAAAATACCGCCCGAAATTCAAACTCGAATACGCGGGCGGCAGCACGGGTGTAGGGGTGAATACCGGTAACACAAGTTTCGGAACCACGGCAGGACTGGCCGGCGGCGTGGATCTTTTGTTCGGCGACATTCTCGACAACAACCAGTTGTACGCGGGGCTGGCCCTGAACGGAGAATTTGCCGATGCAGCGGGCCAGTTTTCTTACATCAACAAGAAAAAACGCATCGGATGGGGATTCAATTTTTCCCATATTCCGTATAGTTCGCTGGAATACAATACGTTGCAATACGTGGAACGCGAAGTGGGCGGCGTGCCGCAAACCTTTATCGAAGAGGCCATCGGTATCAACCGGCTGTTTGTGGATCGCCTGGGCGGACTTGTTTTTTATCCGTTCTCGGCCACCAAGCGCGTGGAACTGGGCGGCGCTTTGGAGTTTTACAATTCGCGCACGACCCGTTACTCTACGCTGTATGACGTAAACGGTTTCGCACGCTACACCGAACGCACTAAGGAACCGAAACAACCCGGCCTGGCGCTGCAAAACGTGAGCGTGGCCCTGGTAGGCGACAATTCCTACTTCGGCCTCACGGCGCCGCTACAGGGTTGGCGGTACCGCCTCGCTGCGGAGCAGTACTTCGGGGATTTCCATTTCTCCACGCTGCTGCTCGACGGCCGTCGGTATTTTTATGCGAAACCCGTCACCTTCGCGGTGCGCGGTATGGCGTACGGGCGTTTCGGCGGCAACTCGGCTGATTTGTTTCCCTTGTTTGTAGGTCAGGCCACTTTCATGCGCGGCTACAACCGCCAGGTGCTGACGGAAGATGCACCCGAACTGGTCGATCAGGTGTTCGGAAGTAAAATTGCGGTGGGTAATTTCGAAGTGCGCCTGCCTTTCACAGGGCCGCGCCGCCTGTCGCTGATCAAATCGGGCTTTCTCGTGACCGACCTGAACGTGTTCTTCGACGCGGGATTGAGTTTTTATGATCGTACCGATTTCCGGAGTGAAGATCCCACGCCGCTGGACGGGCAGGACCACGTGGTGCGCAAACCTGTGTATTCCACCGGCGTTTCGTTGCGCGTAAATGTGTTCAATTACCTGGTGCTGGAGCCGTATTTCGCGCTCCCACTTTCGGTGCCTGCGGAGAATCGCCGCTGGACGTTCGGGTTGAACCTGACGCCGGGCTGGTAATGTCATGATGGAGTGTTTGGTTTTTCGTGTTTCGGAACGGGATGACAGTGGACCACATCCTGAACATGAAACATGAAAAACTGAGCATGCTTTGGCAAGGAACGATTTATAAAAAAATGCATGGCCGCCCATCCGGGCGGCCATGCATTTTTTTATAAATCGTTCCTTGCCAAAGCATGTTCAGTGGATAACCAACCATCACTGCTTCTTCTCGTCCACCGCCATCAACCGTACTGTAGGCGACAAATTATTAAGGATACC
The DNA here is from genome assembly GCA_029561355.1 of Bacteroidota bacterium. Classification (GTDB taxonomy): domain Bacteria; phylum Bacteroidota; class Bacteroidia; order Chitinophagales; family Saprospiraceae; genus M3007. The sequence continues at coordinate 42,758 of JAKQJD010000197.1, forward strand.
TTTTACGTTCAAGCCTTCCTTGCGGGCTTTTTCCAGATCCTGCCGCACCTGCACAGTGTCGCCTTTGTGGGCATTTGCAACAATTTTGATCTCGTAGGCCTCCGCATTTTTCGGGTTGATCTTCAGCGCTTTTTCCGCATTTTTAATGGCGCGTTCGCTGTCGCCTACGGCAATGTTGGCGCGGCCTGCGTCGATTTGGGCTTTCGTATTTTGCGGCTGACTGGTAGCCATTCTCTCTTTTTTATCGCGCCGCACCTGAAAAACCAGCAGGCTGTCTGACACCTCCTTGTTTTTTTTGTTGATCCAGGCGCCATCGAAGTTTTTGGTTTTTTTGAGTTCTTTCAAATCGTCGTTGGCTTTGTCGGGCTGTCCGCTTTTCAGCGCTGCGTCCAGGCGCAGCCGAAGGAGGCTGGAACTGGCCTTTTCGGCTTTGGGGGCCGCCACGTCCAGGTCACGTGCAGCGCCGGCATAATCTCCTTTTTCGTACAGCAGGGCGCCGCGTTTCTGGCGGGCTTCGGAATTCGTAGGGTAAGCACTGAGCACATTGTCGTACACCTGAATGGCTTCTTCTTTTTTGTTGTTCTGCACCAGGTTGTCGGCCATGGCGATGGCGATAGCAGTATCGACGGGCGGCGTTGTTCCAAGTGCGCTCATTTTAGCGGAAATGGTGTCCACTTTGATGAGATTGGCGGCAATGGGCATTCTCGACTGGTTGGCCAGCACGACATAGAGTAGACGAACGATCGCATCCACGTCGGCAACCAGTTGCAGATTGCCATCTTCCTTGATTTTCAACAAACTGGACAGGGTCGTATCGCCGGTGAGCCGCACGCCGCCTGCATCGAGCAACTTGTAAAACACATCGAGTTTGTAATCTTTCGAAGTCAGGGAACGGTTGAGTTTGCCCCACACGATCATCTGTGCGTCGCAGTTGCGGGCGATGTCGGCCGCTTCTTCCGGGTTGGGGTAATTTTCGTCGATCTTGTATTTTTCATTGACGTCGGCAATGACGCTGGTTACCATGGCGGGCGTTTGCCGGATCAGTTTGTTCAATCCGTCGGAAATGTCGAATTCCGGCTTTTCGTCGCCTTCCGAACCTGTTTGTTTAAACGGCAGAACCATCACTTTCCACTGGTATTTGCTGCCGAAATTGGGACATGCTTCGTCGGTAGAAGTTGAAAAGCCGCCGCCCAGAAATTTCCAGATCACGATAGCCGCCGCCAGGGCCACAATGCCGCCTGCCACGTAATAGCGCCATGCCTGCGAGTGGGTTGGCAGTATTTCTTTGCCGGGCTGGGTAAAATTACCGTTTTCCACCCAGGCAACGATTTGCAAGGCGTTGTCAGTCAACTGGTTAAGCGCCAGGCGGTTGTCTTCCGTGCTAATGGTACCTTTGAGCAGGGACGCTTTATTTTGGTACAAGTCGGCCTGGTTCACCCGGGCGATTTGCAACAGTTCGGCATACACCGGATCACTTTCCAGGAATTCGATCAGGCGCGTGAAGGCCAGATCGACGTTTCCCTCCGCGATCATTTGTTTAATTGCAGGCAGGATCTGAGATGAGTTCATAAAAAGGCTTAGGTGAATGCGGTGTTTCGATTACAATTTGCAGATTTTTCCCCTCCGGCTTTGGGAATGA
>JAKQJD010000209.1 GCA_029561355.1 Bacteroidota bacterium
TTGCCGTATCGTCCGTGGCCGTCCCCGCGACGGTGATAGCGTCTGCGGGCATCCACAGGATGGCAAAGGCATGGTAGTGGGGACCGCCTCCTATTATTTCGCCTGCGAAAATGTAATATTCCGGACTGTCGGCAACAGTAACCTGCACAATGCCTATACCCACCTGATCGCATGCGCTTGTGGTATAGCCTGTTCTGCCGTAATAATCACGCCCGAATATTGCATTTATTCTAAGCGTTCCGTCCGTGTTTACGCCCACAGGATTGTTAAGCCCTGCGAAATAGCTCAAAACACCCGTGAAAATCTCACTGCCGGCAGGATTGGACGCCAGCGTTTTCATAAAGCGGTCGGTGATAACGCCGCTGAAATAGGGCTGCAAAAGCTCCAGCACTTTATACAGGTTGTCATTCCCATGCCCCGCCGCAATAAGCTTATCGATTAAGCCGTTTTCGTTGCTTAAAGCAATCGTCGTACCCGCACCGACATACCACAGCTTGAGTGCTATGCCCTCCGAATCCCGCGCACCTGCTTCGGTGACGGCGCTGCCCTTGATAACCGCCGTAATCGTCGCGTCTCCGGTCAGGGCGGTTGTCGCCGCGCCCGTGAGCGTGATCACGATGTTGTTGCCCGTGCCTTTGGCGGCGGTGTAGTTAAGCCCGGCAGGAAGCCCGGTCAGTGTCACGTCGGAGGCCGACACGCCCGCCTTGACCGTGCCGGTGGTCACGTTGATGTCCCACGTCTTATCCCGCGCGGAGGGGGTCTTGTTGTCTATCTGCAGGATTGCCGTATCGTCCGTGGCCGTCCCCGCGACGGTGATAGCGTCTGCGGGCATCCACAGGATAGCAAAGGCTTTGTAATATCTCGTTCCCTCTGCGCTTACCTCCATTACGCCTGCCTGAATTAGATGCGCGGCATCGTCAGCAGTTGTAAGGCTCACAGCACCTATGCCGGTCAAATTACTTTGTGTAGTTGTATAGCCGGTGTCGCCGTTATAATCACGCCCGAATATCGCTTGTATGCTAAGCGTTCCGTCCGCATTGACGCACACAGGATTGTTAAGCCCGGCGAAATTGCTAAGAGCGACCGTGAAAACCTCGCCGCCCGCCGGAGTGGAATCCAGCGTTTTCATAAAGCGGTTGGTGATAACACCGCTGAAAAAGGGCTGCAAAAGTTCCAGCGCTTTATACAGGTTGTCATTCCCATGCCCCGCCGCAATGAGTTTATCAATAAGCTTGGCCGCCTCG
>JAKQJD010000223.1 GCA_029561355.1 Bacteroidota bacterium
CCGATGCGCCGTTCCGTGAGCGAATCCCGGAAAATCCGGTCGCGCATTTGCAGGTTCACGTGCAGTCTGTCGCGGCGCAGGTCCATCGTTTGCACGATCAGGCGATCGAAGGCGCTTCGTTCGATGCTGCGCACGGCATTCACCAGCAGCAGGTTAGTTTGTTGTTTGAGGCTATCCACCTCGTCGTCCCACACCTTTTTCAGAAACAGGTACACGAACGCCAGCAACAGCCCGAAACCGAGGGTCATCAGGAGGATGGAGAGGCGTTGGCGGGAGAAAAGCATATGGTGGTGGTAGGTTTATTGGTTTATGGGTTTATTGGTTTATGGGTTTATTGTTGATGAGGGTTGATAAAGGTTGATGAGGGTTGATATTCATCCACTCGATAAATCTTGCAATTCCCCCTTACCCCGGGCCGATAATATCAACCCTCATCAACAATAAACCCATAAACTCATAAACAAAGATATACCACTCCATAGCCCCCTCCCACTCGATTAACCTTAATTAACCTTACATCAAGGTTGTTTAACCCAGTCCCGAAAGGCGGCCCGCTACTTTTGCCGCATCGTTTTACACCATTCAAATTTTACAAGATGAAATACCTGTTACTGATGCCGGTCATTCTGATGCCGTGGTTGCTGGCCGCCCAATCCACCGAAGGCGAAGTCACCTACACCGAGACCATACAATTGCACATCGACCTGCCGCCGGGTGATGAAGCCATGCGCAATATGATTCCGTCGGCCCAAAGTGCGGCTACTACGCTGCTTTTTAATGAAAACCAGAGCATTTACCAGGATAAGGAAGTCGGCGCAGGCACGGTGGATGTCAGCCATGAGGAAAACGGTATGGATATGCAGATCAAAGTGATGCGGCCCGAAAACAAGATTTACCGCGACGTGGAAAACGGCCGCACGGTGGAAAGCCGCGAGTTTATGGGCCGCTTTTTCCTGATCGACGAGGAAGCGCCGCGGCAGTCGTGGAAACTCACCGGCGAACAAAAAACCATTCTTGGCTACCCTTGCCAGAAAGCGCTGCTACAGGACACGAGCCGGAAAGTGGAAGCCTGGTTTACACCGCAAATTCCGGTATCGATCGGGCCCGGCGAATTCGCCGACCTGCCGGGGCTGATCCTGGAAATTTCCAACGGCGACCGCACTGCCGTGGCTACCAGGGTCGACCTGAAAAGCCTGCCGAAAAACGCTATCGAAAAACCGACGAAAGGCAAATCCGTCACCCGCGCTGAATTCAAAAAACTGGTGGACGAAAAAATGAAGGAAATGGGCGCCGAAGGCGGCGGGGGCGTACGGATGATTATCAGGAATTGAGGGTAGATTCGAGGATGCGAGAACACGAGTATTCGAGGATTCGAAAAGGTGATTGTCGCATGCAAATCCGGCGTCTACAAGGCTTCGGAGAAGCCCAACATTTGTAGAAAAACCCGGGCGTTACCACCGGCTTCGGAGAAGCCCAACATTTGTAACACCCAAGATTTGTACAACACCTATGAGAATTAGATTTCGAGATTTCGGCACAAACTCACCCTCCTTCTCCCAAAACAATGATTCATTTCCCCTGGCTTCTACAAATGTTAGGCTTCTCCGAAGCCGGTGGTAACGCCTGGGTTTTTCTACAAAGGTTAGGCTTCTCCGAAGCCTCTGGTAACGCTTGGGGTTTACTGCAAATGTTGGGCTTCTCCGAAGCCGGTTTCACTTAAAACTCGTATTCCCCGCCCCGAATCCTCGCATTTTTAAATGCTCCTTGCAACGATACATTATGCTATGAAACAACTTCTCCTATATATTTTCCTCCTCCTTTCCCTCACCGCATTTTCCCAGAACAAATCCGTAACGGTCGAAGGCGCCGTGGCCGATTCGAGCGGTATCGGCCTGCCATCGGCCAGCGTGGTGCTGCTGCAACAAAAGGACTCCGTCATGCACGCTTTCGGGTTGTCGGGACCGGAAGGAAGGTTCGCCGTCAAACGTGTGGCGCCGGGCGACTACATTTTACAAATTACTTACCTCGGTTATCAGACGTATGCCCAACGGGTTTCTGTGCCGGCCGACCAGCCGAAATTTTCACTGGAAAAAATCCTGCTCGCGCCTTCTAACACCCTGCTCAATGCAGTCGACATCACCGCACAGCAGGCGCCGATCAGCATCCGCAAAGACACGATCGAGTACAACGCCGGCGCTTTCCATACACAGCCCGGCTCGGTGGTAGAAGACCTGCTGCGCAAACTGCCCGGCGTGGAAGTGCAACAGGACGGCACCATCAAAGCGCAGGGCGAAACCGTGCAAAACGTGCTGGTGGAAGGCAAGGAATTTTTCGGGAACGATCCGAAAATCGCCACCAAAAACCTGCCCGCCGACGCTGTCGATAAGGTGCAGGTGTTCGACAAAAAATCGGACATGGCGGAATTCACAGGCATCGAGGACGGCCGCGACCAAAAGACGATCAACCTGAAACTCAAGGCCGATAAAAAACAGGGGCATTTCGGCAATGTGAGCGCGGGATACGGCACGGAAAACCGCTACCAGGGCAAGTTCAACCTGAACCGTTTCAGCAAAAAAATGCAGTTCTCGGCCATCGGTGCGGCCAACAACACCAATGAACAGGCTTTTTCTTTCGAG
>JAKQJD010000224.1 GCA_029561355.1 Bacteroidota bacterium
CTTCCTTAACCAAACCATGTCGGACAACCTGACGCTGGCTACGGTGGAAATCGTCTACAAAGTGCCGCTGATCGAGCAGGATAAAACATCCGGCGGTCAGACACTTACGTCCGACCAGATCAAAAACCTGCCTACCAGGAGCGTCAATGCCATTGTGGCAACGACGGCAGGTACTACGTCTATCGACGGTGGTGCGATCAACATCAAAGGCGCCCGTTCTACCGGCACCAATTACTACATCGACGGTATCCGCGTATCCGGTTCGCCGCCACCTGTTCAGGACCTGGAGCAATTGCAGGTTATCACGGGCGGTCTGGGCGCCGAATACGGTGACGTAACCGGCGGTGTCATCTCCATGATCACCAAAGGCCCTGCCAGCGAATACCACGGCGGTCTGGAGGTGGAAAACTCCCACGGACTGGACCCGTACGGCTGGTTGCTGGCTACCGGCAACCTGAGTGGCCCGATCCTGAAACGCAAAATGGCTGACGGCGGCACCCGCACCTTGCTCGGTTTCCGTTTGTCGGGTCAGTACAACTATCAGAAAGACGACGACCCGCCTGCCTTGCCCGTTTACGTGGCAAAAGGCCCCGGTATCGATCTGGGCGTACTGTACGGCTCCGATGAAGCCGCCGCCAATGCGGAACGTGCCAAACTGAACGACCCCAATAACGTGCTGGGCCGTATTCAGGCACACCCGCTGACGCGCAAAGGTGATCTGATCATTCCTTCCGGTGAAAACCTGACGAACGATAGCATCGATATTTATAAATACAATCCGAACGAAAAACGCCAGGATATCGACCTGACCGGTAAACTGGATCTGCGCGTCAGTGAGGCCATCGACTTCAGCGTAACAGGTACTTTCAAGGACCAGCAAGACCAGTTCACACCATTCCCTTCGGGCGTTGCCGGTGGCTGGCGTTTGGTAAACTACCAGAACAACCCGACCAACTACGGTCGCCGGTACCGCGGTATCGCCCGTTTCCGTCACCGCCTCGGTGGCGCCAGCGACGATGACAACAGTTCGGATAACGCCAGCACGGTCAAAATTTCCAATGCCAGTTACCAACTACAGTTCGCCTTCGAACGCGGCACCAACAAGTTGTACGATCCGCGCCATGGCGACAATCTTTTTGACTACGGCTACGTCGGAAAATTCAATTTTGTAAACGTTCCGCGGGCGATCGTCGATAGCAATGAAGTAAAACACGGCGGTTATCTGACCGATTTCACCGGCTTTACACCAGGTACCCAGAATCCGGGTCTCCTGCCGTACAACGAATTCGCCGATCCGGAAGATTACTCCACGTACCAGGCATACAACGGCATTCAGCCGACCCTGTACAACACCATCTGGGGTAATCACTCCAATTCCAGCCTGGTTTACAATACATTCGGCAACAGCCAGGATGATATCATGACGATTACTGCCAACAGCAGCTTCGACCTGAAACTTGGTAAAACCGGTGTTCACAGCATCCAGTTCGGTTTGCTGAACGAGCAGCGCACTTCCCGTTCCTGGAACGTAGCGCCTATCGGACTGTGGCAGCAAGCCGTACAGTCGGCCAACAGCCACTTCAACGGCCTCGACTACAGTGTTGCCCCGATCGGTACATTCGTCGACCCACGTTTCCCCGATTTCACGCTGGATCAGTATCCATATATGGTAGTCGATCAGCCGGGCCGCCGTTTCTACCGCTCCCTGCGTGAGTCGCTCGGTGTTCCGCTGAATGAATACGTAAATGTGGAAGCACTCGATCCAAGCCAGTTGAGCCTCAGCATGTTCAGCCCGCGTGAATTGACCGACCGCGGCCTCGTGAGTTACTACGGTTACGACTACCTGGGTAATCCGACTGCCGACGGCATCACGTTCAACGACTTTTTCCGCCTGAAAGATGCCGACGGCGTTCGCAGCCTGCCGGTAGCGCCGCTCAATCCTTTGTACCAGGCAGCGTTCCTGAAAGACAAGTTTACGTTCAATAACATGATCTTCAGCCTCGGCCTGCGCGTGGAACGATTCGACCTGAATACCAAGGTGATGAAAGACCCGTACTCGCTGTACCAGATCATGAGCGCGAAAGATTACTTCGCAACTGTTCCTGGAGCGCCGGATGTGCGCCCGGGTACCATCGGCGACGACTTCAAAGTGTATACGGTGAGCGACCAGGACCAGTCTCCGGTGGCATACCGCAACGGCGATACCTGGTACTTCCCCGATGGCCGTCAGGCCAATGACGGGGTGGCGATTTACGGTAGCGGCGGTGTCGTAAACCCGCTGCTGGCCGATCCGGTCCGCGGTGGCGAGATCACCAGCGACGAATTCGATCCCAACACGTCGTTCGAAGACTACACGCCGCAGGTCAACTGGCTGCCGCGCCTGGGCTTCTCTTTCCCGATTTCGGAAGATGCCAACTTCTTTGCGCACTACGACGTACTAGTACAGCGCCCGACCAACTACCAGGTTACAGCGCTGGACTATTTCTACTTCTACACGCCGAACCGCACGCCGGAAAACAACGCCAACCTGAAACCTGAAAAGGTGGTTGACTACGAGGTTGGTTTCCAGCAGCGCCTGAACCAGAACTCCGCACTCAAGTTTTCGGCTTACTACCGCGAAATGCGTGATATGACACAATCGCGTACCATTCAGCAGGTGCCGAGTATCGGTCAGTACATCACTTACGGTAACATCGACTTTGGTACGGTAAAAGGTTTTACCGTTCAGTATGATCTTCGCCGCATTCAAAACGCTGAATTGCGCCTGGCTTACACCCTGCAATTTGCAGACGGTACGGGTTCGAACGCCAATTCGCAACGCGGCCTGACCCGCCTGGGTAACATCCGGAACCTGTTCCCGCTCGACTTTGACGAACGCCACAACATTTCCGGAATCCTGGATTACCGTTTCAGCGAAGGCCGTGCTTACAACGGTCCGCGTATCGGCAACAGCGATATTTTGTCGAATTTCGGTGCGAACCTGCAACTGACGGCTGTTTCCGGCCGCCCGTATACGGCAAATATTCGTGCCACACAATTCGGCGGCGACGGTATCCAGGGCGCTATCAACGGCAACCGCCTTCCATGGCGTTTTACCCTGGACCTGCGACTCGATAAATCGTTCAGCCTTTCCGGAAAAAACAAAAAGCCGCTTAACCTGAATATTTATTTCCGCGTAGCCAATCTGCTGAACCGTAAAAACGTCCAGAGTGTTTACCCTGTAACCGGTTCTCCGACCGATGACGGATACCTGGGTACAGCGGAAGGCGCCAACGTCATCAATAACATTACCACTCAGGGTAGAAGTACGCAGGCTTACCTGAACTCCTATTCGTGGCTGGTTCGCAACCCGGACAACTTTACACTACCGCGTCGTATGTATGTCGGTGCAGCCTTCGAATTTTAAGCAATCTTAAAAACAAGTTACGCCTCTTGCAGAGAGGGCGTACGTTTCAAATTTTAAAATTTTAACCATGCGTATTTACAAACTTTTATTAGTTGTTGTACTTGCGTTTGCTGTGGGGGGGACGGTCTTTGCCCGACACCCGGACAACTACCGCAAATCGGCGACAACCACCAAGGTGAAATACCGCGATGTGTGCGCTAACTCCACGAGTAGTATCGACCAGCAGATCAACAACGTGCGCGCCCGACTGCTGGGTGGCGGCGACTGCTGGTGGAACTTCAGCGACGGCCGGTATATCGTTCCGAAAGTTGACCTGAGCAGCGGCCAGCAGGAAGTTTCTTCCATGTATGCAGGCGCTGTCTGGATCGGCGGATACGATGATTTCGACAACCTGAAACTTGCCTGCCAGGACTACCGTAGTTCTACGGCAAATGACTTCTGGCCCGGCCCGCTCGACCCCATTCAGGGTAATACGGATGCCGTGACCTGCGAGAACTGGGACCGCCATTTCAGGGTTACAGGCGATGATATCCGCCTGCACCTCCGCAACCTGGCAGCAGGTAAGGACAGCCCGAGTGATATTCCACGCGGCCTGCGCGAATGGCCTGCGAAAGGAAACCCTTATTTCGTAGATGTGTGGGGTTTCGACCTTCCGTTTACCAATCAGGCCCTCGCAGGTTTTTACGACGCCGATGAAGACGGTCTGTATGATCCGCTCAAAGGTGACTACCCGTCTATCGATATCCGCGGATGTCCCAACGACCGTTACCCGGACGAAATGATATTCTGGATCTACAACGACGAGGGCGGTGGCCAGGAACACACACAAAGTAAAGGTAGAGCCATCCGGATGGAAGTCCAGGTCCAGGCTTTCGGTTATGCGACTAATGACGCCCTGAACGACATGACGTTCCAGCGTTACAAACTCATCAACCGCGCGACTGACCCGATCGACTCTACGTTCTTCGCTATGTGGGTCGACCCTGACCTGGGTTGCTCTATCGACGACTATATCGGTTGCGATACGGCCCTCAGCCTGATGTACGTGTACAATCAGGATCCGGTGGACGGCCAGCCCGGCAACAGCTGTGCAGGTGTGCCTACCTACAACGACAAGGTACCGATGATCGGTGTGGACTATTTCCGTGGTCCGCTCCGTCCAATCACTGCCGACTCTTCCGTAGAACTCGGTATGTCGTCCTTCATGTATTACAACCGTGGCGGCGCCGACGGTGGTAACTGGCCTGCCGCTATGGTCGACCCCGACCAGCCGCAGTCGTTCTATAACTACATCACCGGCTCCTGGTCCGATGGCACGCCATGTACCTACGGTGGAACCGGCTACAATCCGAACAACCCGACAGCTGGTAATATCGACTACGTATTTACGGAACAACCGAATTTGCCGGCTCCGGCCTGGTCGATGTGTACGGCTAACCTCTCTTTCGGCGACCGCCGTACATTGCAGGCATCCGGACCGTTCCGTCTGAACCCGGGCGCTGTCAACGAACTTATCATCGGTTTGCCGTGGGTAGCCGATATCACATACCCATGCCCCGACATGGAACCTTTGTTCCGTGCCGACCGCCTGGCTCAGGGTCTGTTTGACAACTGCTTCGACCTGCTCGACGGGCCGGACGCTCCAACCGTTAACTGGATCGAACTGGACCGTGAGGTCATCGCTGTACTGACCAACGACTCTTTGTCGCTGAACTTCAAGGAAGATTACAGTGAAGTAGACTTCCTTGCTCCGGACAGCCTGCGTAATAGCCCTGATCCGGCTGAACGCGAAGCAACGAAGTATCGCTTTGAAGGATACAAAATTTACCAGCTGCTGAACCCGAATACCTCCAATGCCGACTTTGAAAATCCGGACCGCAGCCGTCTGGTGTATCAGGTGGACGTTAAAAACGGGGTGAAAAAAATCTACAACTGGGAAGAGGGAAATAACCCGAACAGCCCCGGTGAAAAGATTTACACGCCTACCGTACAGGTAGAAGGACTGGATGGAGGTGTGCGTCACACGTTCTCTATCAAGGAAGACAAGTTTGCTACAGGCAACGACAAGCGTCTGGTGAACCACAAGAAATACTACTTTGTGGCTGTTGCATATGCCTATAATAACTATGGCGTATTCGACCCGAACACCGGCGCCGGACAACCCAAACCATACCTGGTAGGTCGTAAGGCTTCTGATGGCCCGATTCAGGTGTTTACGGTTGTTCCGCGTCCGATTGTCGACCAGGTGCTGCAATCTTCCTACGGCGACGGCGTAGCCGTTTCTCGCCTGGAAGGTGTCGGTGCAGGTGGTAACTTCCTGGACCTGGACGACGAAACCCGTGCAAGACTGCTCACGCCCGGATTCGACAGTATCCTGGGTTACAAAGCGGGCCGCAGTCCGATCAATATCACCATCTTCAACCCGTTTGAAGTAAAAGAAGGTGATTTCGAACTGTCGCTGGTGGACGGTAATCTCAACGATGCAGTACTGGACGACACCGCACACTGGGAACTGCGCAGCATCCAGGACGGTACGCTGATCTCATCGGAAAAATCCATCGCACAGATCAACGAGCAGATCGTGCCGCAATACGGCTTCTCTGTCTCCATCGCGCAAACGCTGGATGCCGGAGATAATAACGATCCGACAAACGGTGGTATCGGCTCCGAGGTGGAATACAAAGACATCAATATTCCCTGGCTTACAGGTTACAAAGAGCAGGACCTGGCGCCTTTCCACTATGTGCTGACCAAGCCTCCGATGGAAAGAGACTATGAACTGGACATAAGCAGGGGATTGAGTATTCTCGGCAATGGCTGGTTTGTGCCTTACGTGCTGGCCGACTGGCGCCTGGGTGACCGCGCGCCGACTGCAAATGACCGCGTAATAACGCCGGCATGGACCGAAAAAGGTTATACGCTGAACGCCAGCGTACTGGGATCGGATGTCGACAGAAAACTCAAACTCAGCCAGTTGCCGAACGTCGATATCGTTCTGACCAGCGATACCAGTAAATGGAGCCGTTGTATGGTTGTCGAATCAGCATCCTATTACTATTCGGATGGTAACGACTTCCCGAAACTGGACGGACTCGAAACGGAAAGCCCCGCCAACCGCGACCGGCTGATGTTCGACGTGCGTTACGCACCTTCCGTAGGTAAAAGCGATTCCAACGGCGACGGCCTGCCCGATCCCGACGGTGCGGTGAACCCGCCCGGCGTGCCGAACAACCAGGCAGGAACACCTGTACGTGGCATGGGCTGGTTCCCGGGTTACGCAGTGGATGTGGAAACCGGACAACGCCTGAATGTCTTCTTTGGTGAAAACTCCGTGTACAACTCCGCTATCGACCCGAAATGGACCGGCCGCGATATGCTCTGGAACCCAACGGACCAGATTATCCGCGACGAGAACCAACTGGAAGATTACTATGATTTGATTCTCGGCGGTCAACACTGGGTGTATGTAACTTCTACGCGGTACGACGGCTGTGAAGCCATGCGTCGCCGCCTGACACCGGAGTTCAGTCCGAGCGTACAGGCAACAGGCGTCTTCAAAGTGCAGCGTATGAAGGATATCGCCTGGGCAGGTATGCTCCAGGTAGCGCCCGGTTTCAAAATGAAAACGCTGAGAGAAGGTTTGATCCCGAATGATGCCATCATCAAACTGCGGGTAGACAACCCGTATCAAACCTGGTACAGCGACGCCAACGGCAATCAAAAGACCGGTCATCCGAAATACCGTTTCTCTACCCGTACCCAGCAGCCTACCAGGCTGGATCAGGTGCAGGTCGGTAATGCGCTCGACTCGATCAAGGTAGTGCCCAACCCGTACTACGGCTTCTCGCAGTATGAAACTTCGCAGTATTCCAATGTCATCAAGATCACGAACCTGCCCGGTAAGTGTACGGTAACGATCTACTCGCTGGACGGTAAATTCATTCGCAAATACGAGCGCAATGAAGTGTACCAGCCATACCAGCAGATCACGCCCGATCTTGAATGGGATTTGAAAAACAGCAAAGGTATTCCTGTTGCCAGCGGTGTTTACCTGATCAATATACAAGCCCGGGAACTGAACACCGATGATGTCGGAAGTAGCGGAGGCACCCGAACGATCAAATGGTTCGGTATAGCCCGACAGTTTGATCCATCGGGCTTGTAGCGCTGATTGTTTTGTTTAGAGGTTTATGGGTTTAGAGGTTTATGAGTTTATGGTTTATAGGTTTATGGTTTATGAGTTTATGGTTTATAGGTTTATCGCCTTGTTCTATAAACTCATAAACTCATAAACTCATAAACTCATAAACTCATAAACTCATAAACTCATAAACTCATAAACTCATAAACCCATAAACCCATAAACCCTCCAAACCCACTATTCACTATCCCGGATCAATCCGGATTAATTCAATCCTTGAATTGACATGAATCATAAATATACTCTACTACTGTGTTTATGCCTGTTGTCTGCGGGGTTTGCGATGGCAGGCAACCCGGATCGGCAAGGGGAGGCGGGCGCCAACCAGTTGCTGATCAATCCCTGGGCACGCAGCGCGGGTTTGCACTCGCTGAATACCTCCAGCGTATCGGGTGCGGAAGCCATGTACCTGAATGTGGCGGGTCTTTCGCGTATCAAAAAAACGCAAATCCAGCTCAGCCACTCGCGTTATATCGCCGACATCAACCTGAATGCGCTTTCCTTCGGTCAGCATATCGGCAAAGGCGGCGGCGTATTCGGTATTTCCCTGATGTCGATGGATCTGGGCGAGTTCCTGTCTACCACGGAAGATATTCCGGGTGGTACGGGCGCTACTTTCAGCCCTTCGTATTTCAACATGGGCATTTCCTACTCGCATTTGTTCCTCAACAAAGTATCGGTGGGCGTAACGTTCAAGTTCGTCAATGAATCGATCAGCAACGTCGGCGCACGCGCCATGGCGATGGATGCCGGCGTACAATATGTAACGGGCGAAAATGACAACTTCAAGTTCGGTATTTCCCTGCGCAATGTGGGTTCGAAAATGCGTTTCCTTGGCGAAGGCCTTTCCAAACCGCGGCCCAGTCCGGGTCAGACTTTCGAATATCCGATCACCTATTACGACCGCTCTTCGGCATTCGAATTGCCGTCACAACTGAATATCGGTTTCTCGAACGACTGGCTGCTCGGCAAATCCAACCGCTTGTCTTTGATCGGAAACTTCACTTCCAACGCTTTCTCCCGCGACCAGGTGGGCGGCGGTCTGGAATTGACGGTTGGTCAGAACTTCGGTCTGCGCGTGGCATACAAAACGGAACTGAATACCGCAGTCGGCGGAACGGAAGCAACGCTCGATAACGGTCTCAGCGCCGGTTTCAGCGCGTCCCTTCCTTTCAAAAAAGGCTCTGACAGCCGCCTGACGCTGGATTACTCCTACCGGAGCACCTCCGTTTACAACGGTATCCACGGCATCGGTCTGCGCCTCGATTTGTAGAAAAGTAAAAGAAAAACTTTCTTTCTGCTGAAAGCTGCCATATCTTTGCAGCACAATTTTACAACAGGAACGTTTCTATCTGCCCGATAGGAACGTTCCTGTTTTTTAGCCCGTTCGCATGAACAAGAGGTTTATCCTGCCGTTGGAGCAGGATAAACCTCTTTTATCCTGACCAAAGGAAATTTTTTTAACTTCTTATCATTTTAATATGGCAAACTACACCTATCTGACACAAACTGGCTACGACAAGCTCAGGGCAGATCTGGATGAACTGAAAACCAACGGCCGGCAGGAAGCTGCCCGCGCGATCGCCGAAGCACGCTCGCAGGGCGATCTGTCGGAAAATGCCGAATACGACGCCGCAAAAGACGCACAGGGAATTCTGGAATTCAAAATCAACGAATTGGAAACCGTTCTTTCCAATGCCCGAATCATAGACGAATCGCTGCTCGATAATTCAAAAGTTGCGATCCTTTCCAATGTTACCATCAAAAACCTGAAAACGGGAAAGGAAATGACCTACAAACTGGTATCCGAAACGGAAGCCGACGCGAAACAAATGAAAATTTCCGTCACCTCTCCCATCGGCCAGGGCCTGCTCGGCAAAGTCATTGGCGAAGTCGCCAAAGTCACCACGCCCGCCGGCGCTATGGAATTTGAAGTCATCGATATCTCTATTGGATAAAGGTTATTAGTTATCAGTTATTGGTTATCAGGGTGGTAACTCAAAGTGGACAACTTTTCAAAAGTTGTCCACTTTTGTAATAACTCAAAGTGGACAACTTTCAAAAAGTTGTCCACTTTTGTAATTACTAACCAATCGGTCATAAATTTGGCCCAAGAATTCTTTCAAGGTGATATGTGACACCTCCTTACAAATGCCCTGCCGGCCTTTCCATAAGTTTAGGTTGAAATGCCCCATTACCACCCTGATAACTAATAACTGATAACCAATAACTAAAAACATGCCCAGCATTTTCACCCGCATCGTCAACGGAGAAATTCCCTGCCATAAAATTGCCGAAACGGAGGATTACCTCGCGTTTCTCGACGTGCGCCCGCAGGCCAAAGGCCACACCCTGTGCATCACCAAACAGGAGATCGACTACATTTTCGACGTGGAAGACGCGCTGTACACCGGGCTCTGGCTGTTTGCCAAAAAGGTATCGCATGCCGTTAAAAAATCGGTACCCTGCAAGCGCGTGGCTGTGGTTGTCATCGGCGACGAAGTGCGCCACACGCACGTGCACCTTATTCCCTTCAACAGCCTCGAAGACGTACGTTTTCAGGGTAGTGCCAAAGTGAATATGTCGGCGGACGAACTGCGCGATTTGGCGGCGAGTATTACGGCGGCGATGGAAGACTGAGGTAAGGTTTTTTTGAAGCAATAAAATATGAGTCATCCCTAATTTTTTCGTTTCAAATAATAACAGATGCCGGTTTGTCTTCCTGTCGGGACCCGTCCGCTCTACGACGCGTTTTTGCGCATTTCCCCTCGTAGAGCGGACGGGTCCCGACAGGAAGACAAACCGGCATTCGTTATTATTCCAGGCGAATAAGGCCAATATTCAAAGTTTTAGGATCACTCACAAAATTCGGGATGTTTCATGTTTACTTTCCCATAATGGAATATTTAACCACAAGGTGCGCAAAGGGATTGCACAAAGTTCACAAAGACATAATTCAGAACGCTTTGTGAACTTTGTGCAATCCCTTTGCGCACCTTGTGGTTAAATACAAACCCCACAAAAAATCCCGCATTTCTCACAGAAAGGAGAAATGCGGGATCATTCATGTATCGTTAAATCCTGCTTAAAAGGATTTCATTTTACTTCACATACAACTCGAACACCACGCGGCGGTTCTGTTTGCGGCCTGCGGCGGTTTTGTTGTCACCCACCGGCTGCGTTTCACCGAATCCTGCGGAAGCCATACGTGTTTCGGCAATGCCTTTGAACACGAGGTAGGTATAGCAGGCTTGGGCGCGGCGTTGCGACAGGTCGAGGTTCATTTTATCGTCGCCCTGGCTGTCGGTGTGGCCATTGATGTTGAGGCTGTATTCCGGGTACTGGTTCATGACGGAAACCACTTCATCGAGTACCGGGAGGGAAGATTTGAGCAGGGTGGCCTTGCCCGATTCGAACTCTACGAGTTTGATGGCGCGTTCCAGTTTCGCTTTGTCTTCTTTTTTGATTTCCGGGCAACCTTTCAGTGCTGCAACACCGGCTTTGTCCGGGCAGCGGTCTTCGTTGTCATAGATGCCGTCGCCGTCGGTGTCGGGGCAACCTTTGTGCATCGGGCTGCCGGCTTTGGCCGGGCAGGCGTCGTCTTTATCGGCTACAGTGTCGCCGTCTTTGTCGGGGCACCCTTTGGCGCTGGTCACACCTTTTTCGGTGGGGCAGGCGTCATCTTTATCGAGGATACCGTCGCCGTCTTTGTCGAGGATCGGGCAGCCGTTGTTGCTGGCCGGACCTGCTTCGCGCGGGCATTTGTCGGTAGCGTCGGCGATGCCGTCATTGTCCGTATCCGGGCAGCCACGGAAAGCGGCGAGGCCTTTTTCGGTGGGGCAGGCGTCGTCTGCATCAGTGATGCCGTCGCCGTCCGCATCGGGGCAGCCGTTCAGGGCTACCAGGCCGGCTACGTCGGGGCATTTGTCGTCGCCATCGGCCACGGAGTCATTGTCGCGGTCGGGGCAGCCCATCAGGGTAGCGAGGCCGAACACGTCGGGGCATTTGTCATCCGCATCGGTCACGCCGTCTTTATCGCGGTCAGGCGGAGCCGGTTCACCAAAATTAACGGTGAAACCAATGCCGTGCTGCCATCCCGGACGATTCTCGATGGAGAAACGGTATTGCGATTGTACGTTGATATTGAAATCGGGCGCTACCTGGAAATTCAGGCCGATACCGGCCGGGATATTGAAATCGCCGGTTCTTTTGTCAAAATTGTAGGTCGTGCCGATACCCAGGTGCAGGGTTGGGTTGACGAAGTTGCCGTATTTGAACAGGTTTTCCTGCAACAGCAGATCCAGGTTGCCCAAAACTTCACCGCGGGTGCGCAGGCTGTTGCTGGCCGATCTGTTCAACAGGCCGATTTTGGCAGGGACTACCAGCCAGGTGTGTTTGTCCAGCCGGCGGTTGTAGGCGATTTCCACGCCGCGTGGAACCGAATAACTGAAAATTTCGCTCCAGTTGGCCCACTCGGGGTTGGGGTTTTCGTAATTGTACCAGAGGGTACGGAGTGTCACGCCGTTGAGCGGTTGCGCGAGCGCATCCTGTTGTAAGAACATCAACACAAGGGCTAAACAAAAAGCGGTAAATACTTGCTTCATACGTTTTGTTATTTTGTGAAATAGGTCAATTTATCGGAGCGGGAGAAGGATGTCGTGATTAAATGAACGGATTAAGGTCTTTTTATTTTCAGATAGCCCGCCAGATTCGTAACAAATAGCGTACGAACGCCATATGTTAAAATTAGACGAGGCAATGTTAGTGAGTTTCTTCCAACAAACATGCTGTAAACAGGGTTTTTTGACAATAAAACAACGGATCGCCGGCGCATGCCGGTAAGTTCATACGTGCCAAACCGAATTTGGTCACATCAATGGATATGTAAGGGGAGCAATTTTGTAATTCCCGGTTTTCTGGTGGTTTCAATAAAATGAAAATCCGGGTTATTTCCGTTTTTTCAATTGAATGGAAATAGCTTCTACGGTCTTTCCCGAATTGGTTTCACTGCCGCAGAACATACCATTTTCAGCATATGCAGGCACAGCCGCGCCTTTCAACCGCGCCGAATATACGACGTCGTATTTTTTTGATCCCGTTCCGGTCAGTTCTATGGCAAAACCGATAATGCGCTGGCGCGCCGTGGCGGTGGCAGCAAAGCCGCCTTGTGTGCGGTTTTGCACGATCCCAAGACCCGGCACATTGACGCGGTAGCGCAGGCGTACCGTTTTTGCGACAGATTCGAGTTGCAGGCTGAAGCCCAGCAATCTTTGTGCGGGCTCTACGTCGCCTGTAAACCCGCCGTCCGTTTGCAAGGGTTGTTCGCCTATTTTGGTAAAACGGGCAATACCGGTAATGGCGGGACCGGAAGCCGCGGTGGGTACAGCACTTTCCCGGGCGGCGGCAACCGCCAGTCCGGCATCGATGCGGCCGTATCCGTACCAGATGCTGTGCCCCTGCGCGTCGTATTCACCTTCTTTTTTATCAATTTTCTGGCAGGCATTGCGAAGGAGATTTTTGATCGCTACGGGCGTAAGAAGCGGATTCACTGCCAGCATCAGCGCCACGATGCCGGCCATGCCCGGGCAGGCGCCGGAAGTGCCGCCGAAACTGTTAGCATAGTCGCCGGTGTCGTATCCCGCTTTTTGCAGGCGGTCGGTGGTGCGCAGGCCTTCGCTGACCGGCGCCGCATGTTTGAACGGTTTCCAGCCGAAATCGCCGCTCGGAAAACTCACCCAAATACCGTTGCCGTAATCGCTGTATACGCTGCGGCGACTCGAGTCGTTGCAGGCTGCCACGGCAATGACGCCGGAATAACTGCTGTAGCCGTCGTATTTAATGTCTTCATTGCCGTTACCCGCCGCAAAAAGTACCACGCAGCCTTTGCCGTTGCGGCCTTTCCCGAGGGCGTACTCGAGGGCAAGGCGGGTGCTGTCGGGCAGGGCAGTCATACGTTTGTGCACTGGATCGGCAGGGTTCCACCATTCGCCGTCGGTAGGGCCCCAGGAGCAGGAAATGACGTCGGCGCCGTGGTCGGCTGCCCAGGAAAATGCCATGGCTTCGGCCATACTGCCCAGGCCGCTGCGCAGGCGGATCGGCATGAGTGTGGCCTCGGGCGCCGTGCCGCTGGCGCCGTCCTGCAAACCCGAAGCGCAGGCCATGCCCGCGCAGGCGGTGCCGTGGCTGTCGCCCGGATCCTTCGGACGCGCATCTTCGACGTTCATAGTGGCATCGAAAGGATGTACGATACGCCCCGAAAACTCCGGATGGTCCACGTCCACTCCGTCGTCGATAATGGCAATGGTGATGCCTTTCCCGCGGGTATGCTCCCAGGCCGCTTCAATATTGACGTGTGCGTCGACGGCTTTCCCGTTGATGGTGGTTTTTCCCAAATGCCACTGCAAGGGGTGGATGGTTTTGAAACGCCGTTCCTGCACCAGTTCGGGGTGGCAGAATTCGACGGGTTTTTCCTTCAGCAAGGCTTCGGCTATTTCAAATACCTTCAAACCGGTGCCTTCTCCGGCCTGCACGAAATAGGAATTGGCGGCGAAGGGAAGTTTGGATTTAATGGTCAGGTTATATTGTTCTATCAGCGCGAGACAGGTGGCTTCCGGTACTTCATCCTTGAATTTGATAAAAAAATTCTCGGTATACAGCATCACCTCGCCCGATTTGGCGTCCTGTAGTACCCGCCCGGCAAAACGAATATTCTCTTCTTCTTTCAGCGAAGCGCGCGCCATGTCGCGGCGACTCACGGTCGATTCCAGTCCGGCTTCCTCCGACATACGTCGCACCGTCACACCCGCTTCCGGGAAAGCGGCTACTTCCGGGGCGCCGACTACCAGTTCGCGGCTCCGGCTGCTCAGAGGCGTGCTTTCGAGTTCCTGATTGCCGCGGGTGCGGATGGCCACGAGGTCGGGACTCTCCACGAGTTGGATGGTTTTACCTTTTTTACCGCCGAATTTTACCTTATACATGGGTTATTGGTTATTCGTTATTGGTTATTCGTTATTCGTTATTGGTTATTAGTGTGGTAGCCCTTGGCCTGATTAATGAGATTGGCCAAGGGTTACCACACTAATAACCAATAACCAATAACTACACCGTCAGTTCGTCTCCCGGAATCACGGTCGATACAAACCGGTAATTGGCGTTCAGGGTATGGCGTACGTCCGATTTAACAGTGCCGAGGAAAATGAGGTGCTCGCCCCATTCTCGGCCTACGAGGCAACCGGCGCTCCAGTCGCCCACAGTGCTGGTTTTTACGGTGGTAGAGTGCTGGTTGATGCCGAAGTCGGAGCCGATAAAGATTTTGTCGCCGGTACGGAATCCGTTGGCATCTTTATCGCGGTGAATGCGAATGTGATCGGCCTGGCAAAGCGCCGCCTGTTTGCCTTTATGCAATCCGATTTTCCAGGATTTGTACTGCCCGAAAGCGATACGGGCAATACCCAGCGGATGCGGTCTGGAACGCACGGGAATACCGGGTTCTGTGGTGGCATCAAAATTATGGATCAGTTCGGGCTGGCCGCCCGGGCGTATCCGGATCACCAGCCTGCGGTCATTCCACTGGTTGGCGGAGTCGTGAAAATCTGTGCCGTCCGCGTTCATACCTTCCACATATACGATGTTATACATGTTCGGGCTGCGTGCGATCCAGTATTTTTTACTGTCCATATACCGCAGTACCCGTTTTGCAAGCAATACCGAAGCGCTGTCGCCGGGGAGCGGTAGCAAGGATAGCGGCACGTTGGTTTCCGGAGAAAACAGGGTGAGGGCTTGCAGCCACTCATGGCGGATCTGTCCGTCAAAAAAGTAGGGAATGCCTGCCAGGCGGGAAAATTCGAACACTGCCGTCATGGAGTTGGCGCCCAAAACGCCGTCGGCTTTGGCCGCAGGGCCGAATGCCTGGGCGACGTTTCCGCTAATAATTGGATCGAGCAGACCAAAATCGCACAAACGGGTCTGAATTTCCAGGGCGGCGGCCCTGTTTTCAGGCAAATTCAGGTTGCGGATGGTCGTATCGCCCCCGCGGGTAATGAGTTGTTGGAGTGTGGTCATCGGTTTTTGAGAATGATGAATGATGAACGATGAATGATGAATGATGAACAACGTGTTATCTGCGCTTCCTTTTTCATTCATCATTCATCATTCATCATTCATCATTCTTTTTTTGGTTTCGGTTTCTCTGCCTTTTTCGGCGCCGGCATACTTTCCAGAACGCTGTCGCTCGGCGGTACAGTGAGGGCGCTGCCCGTGCTGACGGAAGCCTGAGAAGAGGCCGGCGTGGTTTGGGTAATGGTCGTGGTCGTAATCGGCGGCGGTGCAGGCGCCGGACCGGAAGAGCGGATGCTGACCAGTTTGCGCAACATTTCGAACCAGAACGTAGCGCCCAGCGAAATGCCGAGTGCCGTTGTAAGCCAGCCGATGATTTTGTACAACCACCATTTGCCGTCCATATGCTGCCAGTCGACGGTATCCCAGCCGAGGCCGAGGGGCGATTCCAGCGCTGCGATGTTGTCGTTGACGAGCGCGCTTATTTTTTGTTTGGCTTCCGCGATGTCCGGGTTGTCGAGGTTGGGTGTAACGGGCGCGGGCTGCGTATTTACAAAAGTAGTAGCCTGGTCGGCAACCATGTTGCTGAGCGTGGAATTGATACTCAGGCTGTGGTAAATATTGATCACGTCGGCATTGAAAACAATGGCCAGCGAGAGCCCGATGCCTACCAGCCAGCGCTGGGAAGTGCGTTTGTAAGCACCCGAGGCGCGGTCCATCACTTCGTTGAACCACTCTTCCAGTTTCTTTTTGAAATCGGGCAGTTCGCCATTGGTCTGGCGGTAGAGAAATTGCGCAAGTTTTTTGGATGGCCCTTGGGGAAGCCCCGCGATGGCGGCCTGGAGGTCGTCGCGGTTGTCGATGTTCATCAAATCGAGCAAAATAGAACTGAAGGTACCCGAACTGATGTAGGAAGGAAGCGCGCGTTTTTTGCCGTTGATCTTAGTGCGTTCCCTGGAACCGGCGGCTAATTGCTGAAAAAACGGGTGCGTGAGGAAGTCGTCCGTTGCCTCGGAGCCGATCATTCCCTTGATGGCCTGAACGAGTTGCTGGCCGCGCAGGGATAAAAAACCGGCTACCAGTTCGAGAATGGAAGAGGCCAACAGGCTGAACAACAGCATCACGAACACGATGCCGATAATGGTGGAAAGGATTGCGATCATACAGGTTAAAAGAGCAGAATGTTTGTGGCCTTAAAAGTGCAGGTTTTTGGCGGATTTTTTCTGGGAATGACGGTTAAAATGGGATTATTTTTTTGTGATTCAAGCCTTCATCCCTTGAAACCATCTCCTCCGGAGATGAGAACAACTTACAAATAAAGACATTCCCTAAATATTGTGTTTCGATTCGGCTCCGCCTCCCGTAGGAATAATGGCAACGCGGACGACGCGGATTTTACGGATTTACGCGGATTTTTGTGGCCTTGCGGCCACTCGGTTTTTATTTATTTAACCACGGAGGCACAAAGGACGCAACGCGTAAACTACACAATCGACATCTCTGAATGAGTGAAAGTGTAATCTACGCGTTGTGTCCTTTGTGCCTCCGTGGTTTGTAATAAAATGGCCGCAAGGCCATAAAAATCCGCGTAAATCCGCCAAATCCGCGTCCTCCGCGCTGCCATTATTCCTACGAGGGGCGTAGCCGCACTGAACCGTCCAAGAGCAATGCGCCCCAAACACCAAACACCAGACACGAAACACTACAACCGCCACACGAGCCCGTTCTGCCAGTTATACGTTTCCAGCGGCGCTGCTTCCGGCAGGCCCTGGTCGACACTATACGCGAAATCGGTGCTGAAGCGCAGGTGTTTGCCGAGCGGGAGTTCCAGCGACCATTCGGACGAGAACCGGTAGTTTTTGAAATCGGCGAAAGCGGGCTGCCAGTACGTGGTGCCCTGCAAAACGATGCCGTTTTTGGGTTTGCGCAGCGTGACCGACACGTAATTGCTCCAGCGATGCCAGTGCCGGCTGCCATAGTTTTCGGTAAAATAATTCTGCTCGTACAGCCAGGCGGTACCGAGGTACAGGCGGCTGTTGGTATTGTAATTCAGGAAAAAACGCTGCCGTAGTCCTGTGCCGAACAAGGTGCGGTTTTTGATCAGCAGCAGCCGGTTGGTTTGCTGCTGGGTGTAAACTTCCAGCGATAACGGCTTGGTTAACTTGTAGTTATAGCGCAGGTGCGCAAATGCCGAATTGGAAAAATCGCGTCCGCCTGCATTGAGGAAATTGGCGTTGAGCAGCAGCAGCCATACGCTGCGCCGGTGCTTGTACTGCACCCGCGACTCGGCATGGAATACCATGGTTCGCTCCTTCACTTTCACCATGGCGAAACTGCCTTTCAGCGCACCGTACCAGCGCAGGGAGTCGTTGGTGCCGGTGATGCGCATTTCCTCGATGTTGACGATCTGGGCGTGCAGGGCGCACCAGGATATGCACAGCAGAAAAACTGTCGTGACTCGTATTTTGGATACAGCGTACATAGGGCAAAAATACGGCGCTTGAGGACGCGGATTTATATGGATTTTTGACCACTGATTTGAATGATGGAATGAAATACATGATTTACATCTGTTGGTAAAAAACAACTGATTCATTTTACAAATCATAATCATGTATTTCATTCCATCATTCAAATCAGCGGTCAAAAATCCGCGTAAATCCGCTTCATCCGCGTAATCCGCGTTTGCCATTATTCCTGCGAGGGGAGGGCTCTACGAATGCACTCCACCGAGTTTTTCAAACCGCGCCCGCGTCAGTTCCCACACATTCACCGGCTGTTCGAAATTCAGCCAGCCGGGAGTACCCGTGTAGGTTTCCACATGCCGGAAGCCGACTTTTTCGAGGGTTTTGTTCGGTGCGGGGTTCAGCGCATACGGCTCGCAGTAGAGCGTTTGCAGGTGCAGATTTTCAAAATAGTAGGGTAGGGTGAGGCGTACCAGCGCTGTGCCCATACCTTTTCTGCGCACGTCCTGTTGCCACAGGTGCAGGTGCATGTAAGCCCTTACGCCGTATTCGATCTTGCCTACGTTGGAATGGCCGATCGGTTCCCCATCGGCCAGCCAGATGATGGCATAGGATGGTTTGTCCTCGTATGACAGGGTCAGTTGGCGCGACAACATGTCGACCCATTGCTCGCGGGTGGGCATTTTTGCCAGGTCGACGCCCATCCCCTGCATAAAAGCGGGGGGCGAATCCAGCCAGTATCGGATAATAGGGTCGAGGTCGGAAGCCTGGAGTTCGCGAACGGAAAGGTGCGGATCGTTCATCGTGTTTGAATGGTTTAATACGGAAGATGTCTGTGGTGGAATGAACGATCAAAAGAACAAAATAAATTTCCGGTAGGCGGTACATTTTAATGTTGTGGAGTAGATTTATAGAAGTACTGTGCAACGGGTGCATTTCAAATTGTCGCGCTGGACTAGTCATCCGATGACTTTGAGTCATCGGATGACTAGTCCAGTGCGACAATTTGAAATGCACCCGTTGCAACGTCGAACTTTCGATTGCATTGGTAGCGGACACCTGGCCGGGGAGTTTTCCACCCGTTGCCCGCCCGCACTTTTGGCCTATTCTGGCAAAAGGTTTTATTCCATCTTTTCATCAGAAACAACCGCGTAAACGGTGTGTTTTCGAGTATCCCGCGACCCGTCGGATTGCGGTGGCTATGCTCTGATTTATCGAAAACAAAATTTAAACTATTCCTGTATGAAAATCCTGCCTCAACAGACAGTGATGCTGCTCGTCATTTGTATGGTTGTCAATGCAATCGGACTACTTGCACAAAAACAGAATAACCAGTGGCGTTTTGGCTACAATGGCGCCGTGAATTTTAACACATCTCCGCCTTCCGCCCCTTCGGGGTGCGCCATGCAAACACCGGAAGGAAGCGCATCGGTAGCGGACAGAGTTACCGGCGAACTGCTTTTTTACACGGATGGAATTACCGTGTGGAATGCCGGCAACCAGCCCATGCCCAATGGCGCCGGACTGCTGGGAGGTACCAGCACATTGTTGTCTTCTACGACGGCTGCGGTGATTATTCCCAAACCGCTTGCTCCCGATATTTACTATGTGGTAACCATAGACGAACAGTCGTCCGGAAACGGTATTCGGTACAGTGTGGTGGATATGTCGCTGAACGGAGGTTTGGGCGACGTCGTTGCGGGGCAAAAAAACCTGTTTTTGTTTAGCACAACCTCCGAAAAACTCCACGTGGTTCCGACGGCCGACGGCTGCGGTTTCTGGCTTCTCACCCACGATAACCCCGGAAATACCTTTGCGGCTTTTAAAATTACGCAAAACGGCTTCGACGCAATCCCCGTTTTAAGCAGCGCCGGCGGTACACAAGGTAATGGCGCGGGGCATATCAAGGTTAACAGGCAGTTGAACAAACTGGCCATGGGCAACCTCTTCGATGCAACCATCGAGTTGTTTGATTTCGACAATACTACCGGAGTCGTGTCCACCCCGCTTGTCTGGGATTTTTCTTTCCCCAATGCCCTGATTTACGGCGTCGAGTTTTCGCCCGACGGCTCGAAACTCTACGTTTCCAATATCGAAAAAATCATTCAATACGACATCAGCCAGCCGAATGCGGCGGCCATTGAAGCATCTGCCTTCGATGTTTCGCAAAATGCGGGCGTGTTTTATCAGCCTGCCACTTTGCAACTGGGGCCCGACAACAAAATTTACGTTGCCGCAGGTAGCGTCGATGTGATTCAATTCCCTGACCAGGCAGGGGCAGGCTGCGGATTTCAGCGCAATCCCATACCTGCACTAACCGGAACCGCCGGCTACGGCTTGCCGCAATGGATCAATTTCAGCGATTGTAACAACGGTATCACGGGCATTAAAATCGACGGCGATACCTGTAACACGTCCGACATCCGTTTTCAGGCAGAGGGTACGAGCAGTTCACCCTACTTTTTCTGGAATTTCGGCGATCCTGCCGGCGGGACCAACGATACCGTCACCATTACCGGCACAAGCCCGTCGCCATTTCCTACACATTCCTTTTCCGGTCCGGGCGTATACGAGGTGTGCGTATCCTTTCAGGAGCCGGGCGCAGCCGTTTCAACCGTTTGCAGAAGTATTTCCATCGGGCTATGCTGCCAAGGAGGCGTTATTGTCGCCGCCGACAGTTGCCTGACCAGAAATATCGGGTTTTCGGTGGTTACGGGCGGTACGGTCAACAGTATTATATGGAATTTCGGCGACCCCGCAAGTGGTATGACCAACACCGTAAGTGCGCTGGCGCCTCTGCATGTGTTCAGCGATACGGGAACCTATACCGTCCGGGCGATTGTGAATGCAGCATGCGGACTGGATACGATCTTTCAGACTCTTGTGGTGGTAAGTTGCGATTGCAAGGTTTATATCCCGAATGCTTTTACGCCCAATGGAGACGGCGCGAACGATACCTTCGGTCTCGTCGCATTTTGTGACCTGGAACAACTGGAAATGTCCGTCTACAGCCGCTGGGGCGAACTCGTGTATCAAACCGGCAATCCCTCCGGAAAATGGGACGGCAAATACAAGGGTAGCGACTGCTCAAGCGATGTGTACGTGTACGTGATTCATTACAAACGTCCGGCAGAGCCCGAAAAAACGGTGTACGGGGATGTGACGCTGTTGAGATGAGGTGGTAGCACGGCCGACTGAAGCGGGGAGGTATGAACCAGGATTAGAAGGATTTATAAGGATGAGCAGGATTCCCGTCGCGATGCCTGCTTAGCATGGGTGCAAATCCTGAACATATGGATATCGCGACGGGAATCCTTGTAATCCTTATAAATCCTCTGAATCCTGTTCAAAAATTTGACGCCCGGCACCGTGCTGTACTTGTGGTCGCGGTCAAAAGACCACGACCGGCGCTTGGGGGCGAACTAACTATGCGGGTGAAACACCGGGCGAGGCCAAAGGATTTATAAGGATTACAAGGATTCCCGTCGCGATGCCTGCTTAGCATGGGTGCAAATCCTGAAAATGTAGATATCGCGACGGGACTCCTTCTAATCTTTATAAATCATGTGAATCCTGTTCAAAAATTTAACGCCCGGCACCGTGCTGTACTTGTGGTCGCGGTCAAAAGACCACGCCCGCCGCCTGGGGCGAACTATCTATGCGGGTGAAACACTGGACGAGGCCAAAATGCATCTTAAGTGATTGGTTTTATCTGTCCAAAGTGACGGCACCTCCCCTTGTCATTCTGTCGGAACCCGTCCGCTCTACGGCGGGTTTGCACATTTTTACCCTCGTAGAGCGGACGGGTTCCGTCAGAATGACAAACCGGCATCTGTTCCGAAGCCGGCCGAAAAACCCGTAATATTCATCCGGCTCCGTGCTGTACTTGTGGTCGCGGTCAAAAGACCACGACCTGCGCCTGGAGGCGAACTATCTATGCGGTGAAACACCGGGCGAGACCAAAATGGGAAATGCGGACGCAACAAAGACGTAAAAAAACATTGCGCGTGGCGTTTTTCAACACCACGCGCACAGATACGTCAGAAACGCTCTCACCGTTCCTGAAAATGTCTGTAAAACAATCTCATGGTTTACGCTTTCGCTCTGTTCGAGCAGTATTCAAGGTGTTTGTTTTTCGCCCGGCGACTGATAAAACAGCGGCCCGAGCAGAATGAGCGCGAGAATCAGATAAGAAGTAGAGGTGAGCATGGGGATTTATTGAATGGTGAGCGTGCGGTATACATGACTTGCTCCGTTGTCCAGCAGCACGGAGTACGTACCGGGCGTCAGTTGAGAAAAATCGAATTGCAGGAAGTTGCGCTCCTTCACTAAAGTTTGGTTTTGGAGGATCATTAGCCGGCCGAGGGCATCGAAGACGGAGACGCTCAGGTCGCCCTCTTTTTCTGCGTAATAATCCAGGCTGACGAGGCCGGAATGCGTGGGATTGGGATAGATGCCTACCTCGTCCTTTGCACCGCTCCCCATCACCACGGAGCGGATGTCCGAGTACTCAAATTTCCCATCAAAATCCACTTGCTTGAGGCGATAGTAGTTCTCTCCGGGTTGGGGGCGCTCGTCTGTGTAAGCGTACGATTGCTCTTCCTGCGTGGTGCCGTGGCCGGGTACGAGGGCGAGGGTTTGCCAGGTGCGGCCGTCGCTGCTGCGCTCGATGTCGAAGCCCAGATTGTTACGTTCGGAGGCGGTGCGCCAAGTGAGCAGGGCATACCTTCCGGTTTCTGGAATAGTGGCACGGAAGTATGTCAACTCGACGGGCTGCGCCAGCGCACATGCCGCTTCCACTTGTGCTTCGTCGTTACATTCGAAGCCATTGCAACAAATATTTACGGAATTAGAGCCTCCGAGGTAATCGCAAACGGATTGAACCGAACAAGATAGAAGTTGAGGATTATCAATAATGTTTAGAAAACCTATACCAGAAATGGCATGGTCCAGCCCGATAAGAGATTGCAGGTTTTGATTTTCCACAATCGTCATCTCTCCCCCAACAAAGGAGAGGTTATCCAGCCCGGCGAGATTATATAGGGATTGATTAGCAACAATTTGCAACCCACCAACAGAGGTGAGGTTGTTCAGCCCATCGAGGGTAACCAGAAATTGATTTGTCACAATGACCAACCGTCCCGAGACATGAGTAAGTTCGGACAAGCCATTGAGGTTGTTGATGTCGAAACCACTGATAAATAAATCTCCTTCTACCGTGGTACAATTGAAGTTATCTACATCTGCCTGGTTATACACA
Source organism: Bacteroidota bacterium (assembly GCA_029561355.1). GTDB lineage: Bacteria > Bacteroidota > Bacteroidia > Chitinophagales > Saprospiraceae > M3007. The sequence continues at coordinate 23,388 of JAKQJD010000224.1, forward strand.
TTGGAGCATATCTGTGCAGCAGCGGGGCTACACCAGCAACACGCAGCAACAACAAGCCCGAGAAAAGCCCGGCGTTGGACTAAAGAAAAAGAAGTGTGGGTAAAATTTTGCATAATTAAAAGAGATATTAGTGACTGAAAACGCCACAAAAGTGATTTCAACACGGTTCACACGCGTGTCAAAATGGGTACACCAAAGTCTCTTTTAAGGAAATAATGGAATCAGCCTGCAACAATTTCAGGCCTGCGCTTCTGAGGGCGACTTCCCGAAGCGCTTTTTGTAGTTCAGGGAAAAGTGTTTC
>JAKQJD010000229.1 GCA_029561355.1 Bacteroidota bacterium
ATGCCGGTGATGCCGTTTTCCAGTATGATCTCCAGAAACACATTTTCCACATCCGAGCAAAGGAGATTGGCAATGGCGTACGGTTTGCGCAACGCGAGGTTTTTGAGTCGGGCGCGAATGGATGTGATTTTCATTTCAACAGCGCTTTGAGCACAGGAAGAGCGGGACCGACGCCCTCTTCGAGGGGCAGCAAAACAGGAATGCCGAGCAAATCCCGGTAGTGCTGCTGAAAGGCCAGCGCTTCCGATGCCGTGCAGCCTTCGGTGTTCAGCGCCAGGGCCAGCACCTCGGAACCGTAGTGCCGGATGAGCGCGATTTCGGTTTCCACGGGCGGTATTTCACCCCAGTGCGCTTCGTTGTCGAAGTATTTCCGTTTGGGCGCATGCACCAGAATGACGTGTTTGGCCTGGCCCGAAATGAGCAGTTCCGGTCCGCAGGGCCCGCTGGGGTTGCGCAGGGCCGACTGCCCTTCCAGCAAAATGAGATCGGGCCGGGTTTCTTCCCAACAGGAAACGATGGCGTGTTCGAGCTCGCCGGAAACAAAATCGTTCAGCGTGGAATCGAAAATAAAACCGTACTGCCCGCCCTGCAACCAGCCGGTCTGGCCGGTGTATATCATCGGGGCGCTGAGACCCTCGGCGGCGCAGGCCTGCCGCAGCAGCCGGGCGGTGGTGCGTTTTCCGACGGCGCAATCCGTTCCGATGACGGCGATGACAGGGCAGGTGACGTCGTAAATCGCGCCGGTCCAGAAATGCAGGTCCTGCCGCGATTTGGGTTTTCGGATATCGGTGAGCGTTACCCGGTGTTGTTGGGCCAGCGCGACCAGTTCCGGTTTTTCCGATAAATAATCGTGCAAGCCGTTCACCACAGACAAGCCCTGGCGAATGGCGCTGCGGATAATCTCCAGCATTTCCACGGGCAGCACACCGCCGACCGTCGCCACGCCGATGATCAGGGTGTCGACGGGGCCGACCTGCTCAAGAGCCGCTTCCAGGCTGGAACACACGGGAATATTCCGGTTCCGGCCATCGAGCAGGGCGCCGGCATCCTTTCCTGCCGTGGGCGGATCGATGACGGCTTTGATATCGAAGCGTTCGGTGCCCCGGATGAGTCCGTGGGCGGTTTTGGCGTCACTGGTGGTGAGGAGGCCGTTGGTGAGTATGATGGCGGAGGTCACGGGTAGGTTGAGATTGTTGAGAGGTTGAGATTGTTGAGTTGGGATTAACCGGGAATTGTTATTGTTCGGCTACGCCTTACATGGGGATGGGGGACGCAGATTAAGCGGATTGTGCGGATTAAAACGGATTTTTGTGGCCTGTCGGTCACTTTTTTTGATTTTCATGGATTAAAATCCGCCTTCGGCGGCTGGATATAAAAAACGAATGGTCAGATTAGAAAGCATAAATCGCAACTAACTGCTTTGTTGATAGAAGTGGTCGCTTTGATCTGCGTACCGCCGAAGGCGGGGTAAATCCGTAAAAATCTAAAGTGGCCGTCAGGCCACAAAAATCCGTTTCAATCCGCTAAATCCGCGTTGCCATCCCTCTACGATCGGCGAAGCCGAACAAATCAAATTCCATAGAATCATCATTTTCGTTTAATGAAAACACCCGGCAACTCCCCGGTCGTTTTACGGTTTTCAAAAACCAGTTTTCCATTTACCCACACTTTTTCAATCCCTGTGGAAATAGCGTCGGGATTTTGCACGGTGGCGTTGTCCTGCACGGTAGCCGGGTCGAACAACACCAGGTCCGCAGAATATCCGGGCGCAATGACGCCACGGTCGCCGATGCCGAGGTGTTCGGCGGCGAGGCCGGTCATTTTGAACACGGCCGATTCCAGCGACATGATTTTTCGTTCGCGCACGTAGCGGCCCAGCACGCGGGTAAATGCGCCGTAGCCGCGCGGATGACCGCCCCAGGAACCGTCGGAGCAAATGTTGGTGTGCGGCCAGGCGAGGAAACTTTCGAGATCGGACTCGGCCATGGATTTACCCATGATACCTTCCGTATTGCCTTTATAATTGGGGTTTTTAGCGTCGAATTCGGCAGCGGCGGCGATGAGGTACATCAAAGTTTGCGCAGGCGTTTCCTTGCGCAGGGCGGCTACTTCCAGTACCGTTTTATCCGAATATTCGGGATGCGGGGCGTAGTGGAGCAGGGGAGATTTTTCCGGGTCAAATAATTGATTTACAGCAAATTCTGCGCTGGCGGGACTGGTGTAATCGCGGTTGGGAAATAACACACGCAAGGTCGAACGCCAGAAATCGTAGGGATAACAATCGGCCGTGATGTCGATACCGGTAGCCCGGGCGTTTTCGAGTTGGGCCAGCAAAGTGGGCGCGTAGCCCCAGCGGTCCCGCTTGGCAATCTTGATATGGGAGATCTGCACAGGCAGTTTGGCTTCGCGGCCGATCTGGATAATTTCGTCGACGGCTTCGTCGAGGCCGACGTCTTCGCTGCGGATATGGCTGATGTAGCGTCCGCCGGAAGCTGCGGTCGTTTTGGCCAGTTCGACCACTTCGCTGCGGTTGGAATAAAAGGCCCGTTCATATTCCAGTCCGGTGGCGAGGCCGAGCGAACCTTTGTCCATTTCGGCTTTCATAAGGGCTTGCATCTGAACTACTTCCTCGGGGCGGGCTATACGAAGCACGTCGTTTTCGCCCATCACTGTTTCGCGCACGGTGGTATGGCCTGTGTACGTCGCCACGTTGATGGCTACCGGCGTTTCTTTCATCATTTGTTCGAGGGTATCGATCGGGTAACTGTTGCCGTCCTGCCCAATCACGATGCTGGTGACGCCCTGGCTGACCAGCGCCAGTCCGCCTGGACTGTCCATCAACCCGCCGAAGTGGTGACTGTGGCTGTCGATAAATCCCGGCGCCAGCACTTTGCCGCCGCCGTCGGTGACAGATTCGCCGGGAAGGGGCGTCAGGTCGCCTGTTTCCCATATTTTGTTGTCGCGCAAACGCACGGAACACACCCGGGCCGGTGAACCCGTACCGTCGATTAACTGGATATTGGTAATCAGTTCGAGGTGCGGGATGCCAGGCTTTTTACCGGCCAGTATTGCCTTGACACAATTGCGGGCAACAGCATCCGAACCGCTACTGAGGACGATAACTGTTTGCTGCTTTTTGGTATCGCGCACGATTTCATTCAAAAAACCTACCCAACTTCCGGTGTGCGAAACCACTTGCCCGGTAGAATCTACGAACCAGCCAAATCCGTAATTATGCGTTTGGGTATTGTTCAATTTGACCGGCGTGAAAGCCGGTTTCATGCTTTTTGCCGACACCAGTTTTTCGGTATACAGTGCCTGATCCCATTTCAGCAGGTCATCGACGGACGAATAGATATTTCCGTCGCCCACCACCCCGTCGAATCGCATCAGGTCGCTGGAGACTTCCCGGCCGTTTTCCCGCCGGAAACCGAATACACGTCCGGGCGGCGATTGTTTCATTTCGAGTGTATAAATGTAGGTGTTCCTGAGACCGAGCGGATCGGTAATTTGTTGTTTGAAAAAAGATTCCACCGGCATGTTTGCCGCTTTTTCAATAACCGAAGCCAGCAGCACGTAACCCGTGTTGCAATATTCCCAGCGTTCGCCGGGGGCGAAATTGGGTTTGGGTTTGAATTCGGCCAGCAACTGCAAAAGTTTTGCATTGGTGAGCGTATCGAGCGTATTCCGGTGCGCCAGCACCAGGTCGAAATATTCCGGCAGGCCTGAAGTGTGCGTGAGCAAGTGCCGGATGGTGATCGTTTCGTAGGGAAAAGCAGGCAGGTACTGTTTGACCGGGTCGTCGTAATGCAGTTTTCCTTTTTCTTCCAGCATCATCACCATCATGGCGATGAATTGTTTGGATACCGACGCCAGGTTAAAAGAGGAAGTGGTTTTCAGGGGTTCACGCGTGGCGATATCTGCCTTGCCGAACGCTTTTTTGTACAGCACTTTTCCGTGATCGGCTACCAGCACGGTGCCGTTGAACATCGCCTGTTCATGGAGGATGGTCAGTGTGGAATCCAGTGTTTTTATTTGTGCAGGCCCGATTTGGGTGAATGCGGGGATGGTCCACGATGCGAAAAACGCCAGGGACAGGATGGTTTTAAAATACTTCACAGGACAGTAAATTTTCAGTTTTGGACAAGACTTTTAAATCTTTAAAACAACTGTTTCAGAAGGGGTAAAAGTGAGAATAAATAATGTGATGGGCGCGCGGTTTTTTCAAATGAAATAGATTTTTTTGGCGGCCCGACGGCCGTGATTTCAGACTATGATTTTAATATGATTATTATGATGGCCATGATTACGTGAGATGCTAATCATGGCCATCATAATAATCATATTAAAATCATAGTCAAACAAGTGGCCGTCAGGCCGCCCCAAAAAATCCGTTTTCATCCGTAAAATCCGCAAAATCCGCGTCCCCAAACCCCCAGGTTCGGCGAAGCCGAACAACATCTCACATTATCTTCACCCCATGAAAGACAACTTCTCCATCCAGTCCGCCGCCTACGCCCGTTTCCGCCCGGGCTACCCGGAAACACTGCTGGAACACATCTGCGCTCAGTGTTCCGGTTTCGAAGCCGCCTGGGATTGCGCCACAGGGAACGGCCAGATCGCGGCCGTGCTAGCCGATCATTTCCGGCAGGTGGGAGCCACCGATTTGAGCGAAAATCAATTAAAAAACGCCATTCCCAAACCCAATATCTATTACCGGGTGGCGGCGGCGGAAGAACAAATCTTTGCACCCGGCAGTTTCGATCTTATCACAGTGGGGCAGGCAGCACACTGGTTCGACCTGGAAAAATTTTACACCGAAGTACGGCGCGTGCTCCGCCCCGGCGGTGTGCTGGCGCTGATCGGATACAATTTGCTCACCATCGATCCTGAAACTGATGCGCTGGTGCGGTATTTATACACCGACGTGCTGGGGGAATACTGGGATGCCGAGCGCCGGCTCGTCGAAACTGCTTATACCACCCTGCCTTTTCCGTTTGCTGAAATGGATTTTCCGCATGTGTCGATGACGTATGAATGGGAATTTGGGCAATTGATCGGATACCTGAATACCTGGTCGGCATTGCAGCATTTTGTGAAAGAAACAGGGGATTCACCGCTGACGGATGCGTTTGTGGCGGAGTTGCGGGAAGTGTGGCCGGAAGGTGTGGTGAAAATGGTACGGTTCCCGATTTTCGGGAGAATGGGGCGTGTTACCGTTGCACCGTAAATTTACGCACCACATTTTCCTTGCCTATTTGCAGGTGCAGCCAGTACATGCCTGGAGGCCAGTTTTGCAGCGACAAGATGGCTGAATGGTGTTCTGAGCCTGTTTTTTCCGGGTAAAAGTTGAAAATGGATTGCCCCAGTGCGTTGTAAACCACGCCCTGAACCGGAACCGATTCCGGCATGTCCCATTGCAGAAACAATTGATCCGACGCCGGATTGGGGTACATTTCCAGTCCGGATTTGTCGGTTGTTTCCTGTACGGCCGTGACGGATTGCGACCCGAAACCACGGTTGTCGTAGGCGCCGAATTCGTCGCCCGTCATGATGGGGATCACCGGATTGTCGATGTTGTAGAGCTTGTAATAGCCGTTGCCGAAATTGCAGCACATGCCGTCGCCGTAAGCATCCACGAAATGAAGCGAGTAGCAGCCGGCCGCGGGCAATGTGAGTGTGTCTTTGATGAGTGCGTTGTTGGGGTATGTGCCTACGCCTGGAGTGAGGTCGAAAATGACGTTGCCGCCGTTGGGGCCCACGTTTTCATTGCCGCCGTGATCGAGCACGTTTCCGGCGTCGTCGCGGAGTTCCCAGTATGTTTCGAGGGCATAGTTGTCGGTTCTGATTTTCAGGATCACCTGCTGGCTGTTGAATTCGGGCGCCAGGGAAAAATGGTTGATCTTAACGTTGTTGGAATAATCGTCGTCGCCGCCGTTGTTCACCGAAGTGATTTGCGCTTTCAGCGTGCCGGAGCCGCTCACGGGCCAGTTATCGAGCGTAATGGGGGCTTCGCCATACTGGGGCAGGTTGCCGTACCATTCGAGGATTTGCACTGTGCTGTTCTCCCATTGTAATTCGATGGTAGCGGACAGCAGGTGTATATCGCCCAGATTGACGAGGTTGAAAGAAGGCGCCAGATTCGCTGTTCCGCAAATTTCATGCAGGGAAGTGCCCGGGTCATATTGAAAAATGCCGGCGTTGTTGGAGCCTGCTGCGACAGGGCATTGCTGGGCTGCTTCCCACAGCGCTTCCGGGCCGACTGGATTTACCTCGTACACCTTTTTGTTCGGGCAAATGATCAGCACCGACGGGAAATAAGTGATCTGAAAGGAATCTGCAATGGCGGAATTATCGAAGATGGGGTACGTAACGCCTTGCACGTAACTGCCCGGGGAATAACCGTTGCAACCCGGCAAACCATGCAGGCAATCGACGTTCGTATTGGGGTCACCTTCCACGAACAGTACCTGTAGCCGGTTGTCGCCCTGCGGTCCGTGAGCGGCGTACAGATCCTGCATCGCGCCGCTGTTGTGGTAGGCCCAGCAAGGCGGGCACCAGGTGGCGCTCACCTCCAGCACAACGATCTTGTCGGAAGCCAGCAAGTCGTACAGATTCCAGGTTTGCCCGTTGAGGTCTGTCGCAGTAAAGTCCGGCGCCTGCGCACCGGAAGGTAGTTGCGCCGACAAAGCCGACACAAAAACCAGCCCAAGGGCAAACACCGCATACTTTTTCATGGTTATATTTGCTAAAATTATCCAATGAGGTTTACCTCAACAAAAATAGATAGGGGAATCGGGGTTCCCATCTATCTTTGTTTAAAATTACTCAACCTGCTAATCAGAGACAAATTCATGATGAAAAATTTGTTTACCCTTATTGCGCTATTCTGTGGCGTTCAACTCTTCGCCCAGGCTACATTTTCGATCACGCCGCTCAATCCTTCGGAAGTTTACGGTCCGGATTCAGATGATCTGAAAGCCGAAAACCACATCGTCAACAATACCAACGTGACGAAAACGCTCCGCTGGGAACGCACGGAAATCAATTTAACGCCCGAATGCTACACGCAGGTATGCGACCTGACACTGTGCTATTCGCCCAACGTTTCGACGCAAACGTTCGAACTGGCGCCCAACGAAAGCGGTCCGCTGAGCGTGCACCTGCTGCTGCCCGACGTGATCGATGCTACGGCCGTCGTTCGCATTAAGTACTACGATGTAAACAACCCGGCAGACTCGCTGATCTCCGTTTATTCGATCAGTACCCTCACAACGGGCACGGAAGAACAAGCCGCTGCTGCGAATATCAAACTTTTCCCTAACCCCACGGTGGAATCTTTCACCCTGGATCATGCGGACATGATTGCTGCCGTGCGCATTTTCGCACTGGATGGCCGTCAGGTGAGCCGCATCGAAGCGGAGCCTAGCCAG
>JAKQJD010000240.1 GCA_029561355.1 Bacteroidota bacterium
AAAACGGCTCAATCGAGGCTCGGTAAAAGCCAGGGTGCAGTCGTCGACCACGTCTGTGCCGACCGAGCCGCCGATGGTAAGGAACTGGCCACTCGGCTCGCCGGTGCGCCACACGCCGTCGCCGCTGGCAAACCAGAGCCGCTGGTCGGGCGCCAGAAAGAGGTAAAACGACCCCCAGAAACTTTCGGGACGGGTCATACTTTGCCAGGTTTGTCCGTCGTCGACCGACATGAGCAGCACATCCGCAAGTTGATTGCCGACCACGAACAGGTGCCCTGCAGCATTGACAAGCGTTGCTTTCACGTTGCTCATATAGGTCTGGTTGGTGGTGGTCCAGCTTGCGCCGTTGTTGACGCTGCGGTGAATTTTTCCGCCGCCGAGCAGTAGCAACGCGCCACTGGGCAGGGGGAAAATTTTGTGCTGGCTGCTGACCGGAGTACTGACGGGCGTCCAGGTAAGTCCGCGGTCCGTCGATTTTTGAAGGGTACTGCCGTAGTTATAGGCCCAAAACGTGCCATCAGCGGACATGGCAGGTGGATTGATCTGCGCATTTGCCAGGCTCTGCCAGGTGGCGCCTTCGTCTTCCGAGCGGAAAGCGAGGCTGTTGTTTACGCTGCAAAAAAGTACGCCGTCTACCTGTCGGATGGAACTAAAAAAAATGTTGGTCGGAAACGCAGCAGGCGTTATATCCGTCCATGTTAGCCCCCGGTCAATACTGCGCATGAGTTTGCTCTCGAAAATACAGCATATGGTTCCGTTCGACAATATATCTGCCTGTAAACCCGGTGCAAAACTAGCCGAATTGCTCAATGTACTATAACGGATCTCCCAGTTGGTAGCGGCATTGGGGCTGTAAAAAACACCCTCTTCCGTGATGGAAATCAATCCGTTATCCGGATAAAAATGCATCTTCAATTCCCCTACATGCTGGTTAATACCAAAAGCCGAAAACTGCCAGGTATCGCCATTGTCGTTGCTGCGGTACAAACCATTGTAATTGTACTCGGCCAGGATGACGCCGTTGGGCATTACCGCAAATTTGCGCATCAGACCAATCGGAGCAGGCTGCCAGGTGTCGCCGTTGTCGTCGGAATAGTATGTCCTCTGGGTGGATGTTCCATCCAGGTTTTCGATCAGAATACGGCCGTTCAGGGCAACCGCCACATCTCCGGCGCGCACGGTTGTCTGCGTCCAGGTAGCGCCGTCGTCGTTGCTGCGCAGCATCTTCTGGTCGGTGGCAATAAATACCGAGCCATTGGGCGCGAATACGATGCGGTTGATCGTGCGGCCTGTTGTGAGTGCATCGTTTTCCCAGATACTCCAGGTGAGGCCACTGTCTATGCTTCGGTATATGATATTGATCTGGCCGGCCACGGGCGCGGTTTTCCAGGAAAATATATGCCCGTTGGCG
>JAKQJD010000266.1 GCA_029561355.1 Bacteroidota bacterium
CCATGTGCCACACCACTGCGCCGGGCTGGGAGCCTGCGGCGTTCCCGACGCACAACAACTATTACGTGCTGAACGGTGCGCATACCGCCATTGCCGCAGATTGCGCCACTTGCCACAATGGCAACTACAACAACACGCCGAACACCTGCAACGGCTGCCACAACGCCGACTACGCGGCTACGAGCAGCCCGAACCACGTAACTGCACAATTTCCAACAGATTGCGCCACCTGCCATAGTGAAACAGCCTGGGCGCCTTCTATTTTCAACCACAATGCAGTGTATCCGTTTACAGGAGGCCATATTCCCATCGCCAACGACTGCGATGCCTGCCACCACGGTAATTACACGAACACGCCGAATACCTGCAACGGCTGCCACATGCCGGATTACAATACCAGCACGAACCCCAACCACGTCAGTTTGAACTTGTCGACCAACTGCGCGACGTGCCACACCACCGCGCCGGACTGGACGCCTGCCACCTTCGCGGTGCACAATACCTACTGGCCGCTCACGGGCGCGCATGCCGGCGCCAGTTGCAACGAATGTCACGCCAACGGCAATTACAACAATACGCCGACGACCTGTTTCGGGTGCCACTCGGCCGACTACAATTCGTCTACTAATCCGAATCACGCCGCTGCGGGAATTCCGACTACCTGCCAGACCTGTCACAGTGTAAATGCCTGGTCGCCGTCGACATTTGACCATAGTGCAGTGTATCCGTTCACCGGCGCGCATGTTCCCATCGCCAACGACTGCGATGCCTGTCACCACGGCAATTACACCAACACGCCCAACACCTGCAACGGCTGCCATATGCCGGATTACAACACCAGCACGAACCCCAACCACGTCAGTTTGAACCTGTCGACCAACTGCGCGACTTGCCACACCACTGCGCCGGACTGGACGCCGGCTACTTTTGCCGTGCACAATACGTACTGGCCGCTCACGGGAGCGCATGCCGGCGCCAGTTGCAACGAATGCCACGCGAACGGTAATTACAACAACACGCCGACTACCTGTATCGGGTGCCACTCGGCCGACTACAATTCGTCCACGAATCCGAACCACGCCGCTGCGGGCATTCCAAACACCTGCCAGACCTGTCACAGTGTGAATGCCTGGTCGCCTGCTACTTTTGATCATAGTACCGTGTATCCATTTACAGGAGGTCACGTGCCCATCGCCAACGACTGCAACGCCTGCCACAACGGCAACTACACCAGCACGCCGACTACCTGCAACGGCTGTCACATGCCGGATTACAATACCAGCACGAACCCTAACCACGTGAGTTTGAACCTGTCGACCAACTGCGCAACGTGCCACACCACTGCGCCGGACTGGACGCCGGCTACCTTTGCCGTGCACAATACGTATTGGCCGCTCACGGGCGCGCATGCCGGCGCCAGTTGCAACGAATGCCACGCGAACGGCAATTACAACAACACCCCGACGACCTGTTTCGGGTGTCACTCGGCCGACTACAATTCGGCCAATGACCCCAACCACGCCGCTGCGGGATTCCCGACCACCTGCCAGAGTTGTCACACCACAAGCGCGTGGACGCCTTCAAACTGGAACCACGATCAGCAGTATTTTCCGATTTACAGTGGTAATCACGATGGCGAATGGGACGACTGCATAGAGTGTCATACTACTCCAAATAACTACGCCCTTTTCAGTTGTATCACTTGTCATGAGCACAGCAATCAGTCGCAGGTAAACAATGATCACGATGAGGTTTCCGGGTATCAGTACACGAGTACCGCATGCTACTCCTGTCACCCGAATGGCAACAATTAAATATTTTAGAATGAGACACCTTTTTTCGATATTATTTACGCTGCTTTGCTCGCATTTTCTGTTCGGGCAAAAAGAGACTGTCGTTGAAAAAGGAACAGTGTCGTATGTCTCTTCTCAAAATGTATACGTGAAGTTTTCTTCCACCGAACACATCCAACAGGGCGACACACTTTTTATCGATAAGGACAGCAAGTTGACACCGGCGCTTTTGGTAAAAGACAAGTCTTCCACGTCCTGTGTGTGTAGTTATCTCATGACTGATAAGGCCAAAGTAGGAGATGCATTTTTTTCAAAAAGTATGGTTGAAAAAAAGCCGGAAAAGACAAAAACGGAAACGCCTAAAGACACTACCATCCATCCCAAGCCGGTGGTAATCGTTCCGGAAGAAAAAGAAGACGACACTCCCGCTGTCAAACAAAAAATCAAGGGACGGATTTCTGCGGCATCTTACAGCAATTTTTATGGTGGTGAAGAGACGCATCGTATGCGCTACACCCTTACTTTTCAGGGAAATAACATCAAAAAATCGCGCTTTTCAACTGAAAACTTTATCAGTTTCCGCCACACTATCGGAGAGTGGAGTAAAGTACGGGATCACCTGGAAGACGCCTTGAAGGTCTACTCACTTTCTGTGAAATACGACTTCGACAAAACATCCAGCATCACCCTCGGCAGGAAAATAAATTACCGGATTTCGAGTATGGGCGCTATCGACGGTTTGCAATTTGAAAAAGGGGTGGGGCAATTTATTTTTGGAGCCATCGGCGGATGGAGGCCGGATTTTGCCGATTACGGGTTCAATTCCGATCTTTTGCAGGCGGGCGCCTATGTCAGCCATCGCTCCGGCAACAAAAGTGAAGAAACTACACTCGCATTTGTCGAACAGCGCAACAAATCGAACACCGACCGCAGGTTTGTTTATTTCCAGCACTCCAACGCGCTGTCTACTCACCTGAACCTGTTTGTGTCTTTTGAAACGGACCTGTATCAAAATGTAAACAATGAAATTACCCACAATCCCAGCCTGACCAACCTGCTGCTGTCTATCCGGTATAAGGTTTCCAAAAGGCTCAACCTGTCATTGGCCTACGACAACAGAAAGAACATCATCTATTACGAATCCTACAAAAACTACATCGACCAGCTCATCGAAGATGAAACCCGGCAGGGATTGCGGGTAGGAGGCAGTTACCGATTCAGCAAATGGATCAACTGGGGCGTGAATGCCAGCCTGCGTTTTCAGAAAAGCGGCGCCAATGAGTCGAAAAACATCAACTCCTACCTCAACTTCAGCCGCCTGCCAGGGATCAACGCGATGGCATCCCTTTCCGCTAATCTGCTGCAAACCAGTTATTTGGACAGCAAATTATTTGGAGCACAGATTTCCAAAGACATCATCCGCAACAAATTACAAGGCGAGGTGTATTACCGGCTGGCAGATTACCAGTACAAAAATTACGAATACAAGGTCCGGCAACACATCGGAGGTCTGAATTTTTCCTGGTATATCAGCCGTAACCTGGGATTTTATCTCTATTATGAAGGCACTTTCGATCAAAAGAGTATTGCATTCAACCGGTTCAATACCAAAATCATACAACGGTTTTAAGGAGCGTGGTCTCATAAAAATCAAAACATCCTGTCAATTCAATTTTACGATGCAAAAGATAACCATTTCTGCCCTCTTTTTATTCGCACTGGCCTTCGCGGCCTGCAATTCCAAACCCAAAGTAATTGAAGCCGAATCATCCGGCGATCAGACCAATACCCCTATTTTTCAGGATGCCCCTGTAGCCGGTGCGGTGCCTGGGGCGAACATGCCGGCACAACAAGACATGAACGGCCAGGAACATAAAGTCGTCGTGGCAGAAGTGTTGAATACCGATAAATATTCCTACCTGCGGGTCAAGGAAAACGGGGAGGAAAAATGGCTGGCCATCACCAAAAGAGAGGTGAAAATCGGCGGCAACTACGTGTACACCGGCGGATTGATGAAGAAAAATTTCGCTAGCAAGGAATTCAACAGGGTTTTTGAAACCGTATACCTGATAGGCGATTTCAGGGAGGAAGGAGCGGCCGGAGGCGGTATGTCGGCACAGGGAGGGATTCCACCTGCTGCGGAGGCGCTGGAGCCGCCTAAAAACCTGAAACCCGCACCCGGCGCCATCAAAATCTCCGACCTGGTAGCCAATATTCGCAAATATGATGGGAAACTGGTGAAAGTTACCGGCAAATGCGTCAAGGTAAACCCGATGATCATGGGGCGTAACTGGCTGCACATTCAGGATGGTTCGGGCAAAAACCTCGACCTGACGGTCACTACCACCGAACAAATTTCCCTCGGCGCCATTATTACCCTCGAAGGTACCATTGCCGTAGACAAGGACTTCGGCGCCGGATACCGGTATGAGTATATTATGGAAGGAGCGGTGGTGAAGTAGAGTGGTATAAGGGTTTATAGGTTTATGGGTTTATAAGGTTTATGGGTTTATAAGGTTTATAGGTTTATAAGGTTTATGGGTTTATAAGGTTTATAGGTTGATAAGGTTGATGAGGGTTGATATTCAGCGGCTCAATAAATGAAAGCCTCATTCAACCGCTCGGAGAATGAGCCAAATTCAACCTTTTCGAGCCGCTGAATATCAACCCTCATCAACCTTATCAACCCTCATCAACCTTATAAACCCATCAACCCATCAACCTTATCAACCTTATCAACCTTATCAACCTTTCACCCTCATATATCCCCGGTATTTCCAGTACGCTGCAAGGCTTATGACAATCAGGGAGCCCACGATGTAGTATACAAAAGAGGGCACCGGCACGGGGTCGCCCGCCGCATAGGAATGCAGGCCTGACAAATAGTAATTCACTCCGAAATAAGTCATCGCCACCGAAGCCCAGCCAAACAGGGTCGCTACATTAAAAGCATACAATCCTCTCAATCCGGGAATAAACCGCATGTGCAGGATAAAGGAATAAACCAGGATGGTCACCAGCGCCCAGGTTTCCTTGGCATCCCAGCCCCAGTACCTTCCCCAGGATTCATTCGCCCACACGCCGCCCAGATAAGTGCCGATACTCACCATAAACAGGCCGCCGATCAGCGTCATCTCACTGATGTATGACATTTCCTTGATGATCCGGTACACTTTTTCTCCATTCCTTTCATTTCCGAAAACCATAAATATCAGGTTGAGCACCCCGATAATGGCGCCCAGCACCAGAAAACCGTAACTGCCCGCTTCCAGCGAAACGTGAATCGTGAGCCAGTAGGATTTCAAAACCGGCACGAGCGGCGTGATTTCAGGATCCAGCCAGCTCAGGCCCGCAACCATCAGGATCGTGGCCGCCAGAACGGTCGTTGCTGTGAGACCGCCGAAAGATTTTCTGGAAAAAATCAGGCCGGCCAGTACGGTCGTCCACCCAATATATATCAACGACTCGTAGCCATTGCTCCAGGGCGCCCGGCCGGAGATGTACCAGCGCAAACCGAGTCCGAGCGTATGCATCGCAAACCCGAAAACCAGCAAACCCAGGGCTATTTTCGCCGGCAGCAACAACTTTAACTTCGGACTGAATACCGATGTAAAAAGCAGTACCAAAAACGTAAGTCCCAGCAAACCGTATAATCCGCTCAAACGGTTGAAAATATTCAGTTTATTGAGCAGTAGTTCAGCATTTACTCTGGTGGAACCGGGCAGTATGGCGCCGCCGTATTTCTGCTGGTAGGCATCCAGTTCCACCACCATTCTGTCGACGAGTTTCCAGTCATTGTTTTGAACGGAAGCCTGCAGGGCAGGGATATACATCGGGTAAAACTGTTCGATAATACCGCCTTTGGGCGCCGCCTGTTGCCCGTGCCGGTGCGACGCATCGGCCGGCGACATCCAGGTATTGGACGTATCGCCCGGCACAGGAAATACCTTCATAAAACTGCCGGAGAAAACCATATTGCAGATATTCACCTTCTCATCCAGTTTGATAATTTCCTTTTCGAAAACACCCCTGTCGCGCGGAGCCGCATTGAATGCGCTTCTCGCCGCCGCTTTCAGTTTATACTCACCGCTGGGTTCGAAAAAATCGTTGTAAGACGCCATCTCGCCGCTGACATTCAGGAGTTTTCGAATCTCTTCCTGTTTTCCAAGTTTAATGATCGGCACATCGTACCAGGCTTCCGGGTTGGAGGCCATGCCCAGTAAAACCTGCTCCGCGCTTTGTCCCGACAAGGTTTCTTTGTGCGTCAATTTCCTTAAAACCTCCCCGGCAAAAGTATTCATCGGTTTCAGGCGACCCTTGCTGTCCTGCACCAGGATCTGACCGAAACGGGCGGCATGGGCGGGGTTTATTTCCTGTGGCAGCGGACTGCACACGCCCGGCATCGACAAACCCAGAAAGAATGCCAGAAAAAACAGGACGGTCGCGGTTGATTTTTGCCTCATTTTTTTAATGTTTTCTGCCAATTGCCGGAAACGGCTGTTTTTGCTGAATAAAGTAAAAATCATTCCCAGGGTCAGCAGTATGTACCCGATGTAGGAAATCCAGGTGCCGGGTGCGTCGTGGTTGACGCTCAGGTAAGTGCCCAGTTCGTCCTGGTCGAACGAAGACTGGAAAAACCGGTAGCCGTCGTAATCCAGAATATGATTCATGTAAATGCGCTGATCGAGCGCTGTATTGTTGCGCTGATCGACCAGTTTTACCTCGCTGGCATAGGAGGAAGCGCTGTTGGTGCCCGGGTAGCGTTCCATGATGAAGTCTTTCAACTGAATGGCAAAAGGCAGTGTTACCCTTCTTGCGCCGTATGACACCGCAACATTGGCATTTTGAAAGGTGGCGACACCCGGCCGGCCTTCCTCGCCCTGCTTGCCGCTGATGTATACCGTTTTTTCTTCGCCGCCGAAACGGATTTTCAAGTCCAGTCCACCCATCGCTTCGCTCGACATTTTAGGGGATGCGGAACTGATTTCCGTCCGGGCACTGGTCTTAAAATCGCCGAAAACAAAACTTTGCTCCCCATTGGAATACATACTTCGGAGCATCAGCGGATGGTACGTGCCCGGCGCGAGGGTGTCGCGGGTTTGGGTTGCCATGACCATCTGCGAAAAAGTAGTACCTGCCATGAATGACAGGTTTTCATTTTCATATTTGATATTAAATGCGTCGGGGATTTCCTGGTTGCCGAAATTGAACAGCGTACCGTAAATATTGACCCTGTCCAGGTATTTTACCATAAATTCTTCGCGTCCGTTCGCGCCGCCGATCACCACTTTGAGGGTTGGTACGCCGCTTGCGTCTTCTACCAGTGTTTCTTTGGGGTTGGGTATAAAATTCAATACTTCCACGCCCATTTCCTGCCCGGCGATCAGGTACGATCTTTTCAGGTGGTTATCTCCCAGCGTAGCGAACAGTACCGGCTCGTCGAATGAATAAACCTGCTTTCCTTGCTGTACCTGAAACTGCAAATAGGACTCCGCGGATAAAAAGGAATTGGAAGCGCTGCCTTCGCGTATTCCCATCATTCCTTCGCTTCCAAAGTAGCGGGTAACGCCTGCGCCGATCAGAATAACGATCATGGCAGCGTGAAAGGTCAGAATCGCCCATTTCTTTTGTTGTACCATCCGGAAACGGAAAATATTGACAACGAGGGAAATGCCGAACATCACCAGGATCATTTCGAACCAGTGTGTTTTAAAAATGACTTTCTGCGCCGAACTGGTACCGAAGTCGTTTTCCACAAAAGTGGCAGCGCCGATAGAAACAGCGAACAATACAATATACAAGCCTGCGGCGGAGGTTGAAAAAAGCCCGTTGATGAGTTTTCTGAAAAAAATCATGTCAGTTGTTTGTGAACGGAAGCGCCAGAATTGGTTAGGGAAACCAATTCTGTAAAACCATTTAAAAAATAAAAAATGAATGGGCTCATCAGGCAGGGGCAGGACTTTCGCTCCAAAAACTGACCGTCTAAAAATGAAGAATTTTGAATGTAGATTCCGGAAGCCCTATTGCTGCAAAAATAGGAAATTAATCACGCATTTTCAGCAGAAACAGCATGTTAATATTGGTATTTGTACAGGATTTAAATGACCTTTTCAGGCACGCACCGAAGCACGAATGCGCGTTTGCGTCAAACAGCCTTTTTAATAGTCTTTACCGAAAAGGCTGTGTTATTTTTGTTGGAAACTTCCGGCCGTGAAATCTTTGAAACTTTCCTTCGTGTTCCTGATTTTCCTGTTGCTGAATTGCAATGTGGATAAGACAACTACCGCTCACGGACGTGTTTACAATTACATTTCCGGAAATCCCGTTGCGGGTGTGCGGGTTGTGCTCACCGGGTATGATGGAAACTACCCCCACGATTCGGTCAATCCAGACCCCTGCGAAACAGTGGAGACAACCACCAATCTAAATGGCGAATACGAACTGGAAGTCGGCTGCAAAGGTATGGATAAGGTCTCTATCGGCGCCGGCTATGCATACGCACCCTACTCCAACGGGTTTTACGATGCAAAGCGTTCCGGTAACCTCCGGCTGGGAAAATCCAATGAAATAGATTTTCAAATCGACTCTATCGACGGAAAAATCAATTTTCAATTTCAGAACCTCAAAGCGACGGACGACACGCTGTACGTGCTGGTGCAATGCAACGCCTTGTACGAAGGTCCTTTTTTGTATTGCGGCGGACACAATAAGATCGGCGTTGAAGCAGGTGCTATCAGTTCCAAACTATGGTACGTTACTGCCAATCGTTATGTAAAATATTACTGGGACACTTTGCCATTCACGGGTCTGCTTGCCACGCACATCGACTCGATATACTGCGCCCGGAACGATTCGGTGAGCTGCGTTATTTCCTTTTGATTTTTATTTAACCACAAGGAGCACAAAGGGTTTTCACAAGTTTCACAAAGCGTTGTTATACAGACATTTGTGAGCCTTCCGATTGTTGTTGGCGGGGACGCCAACAACGGCCAACATTCGGTTCGGTGTTCGGTGTTAAAAAATATCGAATATCGAACACCGAATATCGAACTCCGAATAAAGTGTAAATAGTTAAATGTAATAATTTTTCAGCCGTTGTGGGCGACTCCGCCAGGGACGCCAACAACGGCCGAAATTCGTTTTAACCCATGATTTCGCATTATTCATAACACCAAACAAATTGAGCGATACCATCCTGAATATCACCCTCAAAAAGGGCGGCGCACCGGCTGAAAGGCCGCAACATTCCGGCGTTGAGTTGCTTCCGAAGCACCTGTTCAAAGGTCCGGAGAGCATGCCGTTCCTGGCGCCGCGCGGTGTTTTTCTGCATCAAAACCGCTTGTTCGTATCCGACACGGGCCGCAACCGGGTGTTCATCTGGAATCAATTTCCCGACACGGAATTCCGGGAACCCGACGTCGTGCTCGGTCAGGGCGATGCCGAAGCGGTAGGTCGAAATGCGGGCGGTTCTGTTGATGCTTCGTCCCTGCAATATCCTTCCGGTATCTGGTCCGACGGCCTGAAACTGATCGTCGCCGATGCCTGGAACCACCGCGTTCTCATCTGGCACACCATGCCCACCCGGCACGGGCAGGCAGCCGACGTGGTGATCGGGCAGCGCGATTTTAATTCCAACCAGCCCAATGCCCTGAAAGTGGGCGCCGATCCCGGCGACCGCACCCTGTTCTGGCCCTACGGCGTGTTCAGCGACGGGCAGCGGCTCTGGATCGCCGATACGGGCAACAGGAGGATTCTGTATTATGACACCCTGCCGACGGAAAACTTCGCGCCCGCGCAAGCCGTCATCGGGAAACCCGATTTCAGTACCCGCGACTACGAAAATGAGGACCCTATCTGGCCGTATTCAGTGAAAATCGGTCCCGACGGTTCCATGGCAGTTGCAGATACGCAGTATTACCGCATCCTCATCTGGCGCGACTGGCGCACGGCATTTCGGCAAAAAGCCGATGTGGTAGTCGGTCAGGCCGACCTGAACGGCAACGGCCAAAACCAGTACGGCCTGCACCCGATGCCGAATACCCTGAGTTGGTGTTACGACGCCTGCTTTTTTCAAAATGAACTATTGGTGGCCGACACCGGCAACAGCCGCGTGTTGCGTTTCGATCCATTGCCCGGTCAAAGCAATGCTGCGGCCGGCGCGCTGATCGGTAAACCCGATTTTTTCACAGGCAGCGAAAATGCGGAAACCGTGTTTGGCACCGAAAAAAACCTGTACTGGCCTTTTTCCATCTGTGCCGATCAGGGGCGCCTGGCCGTGGCCGACACGGGAAACCACCGCATCGTACTCTATCAATTGTGACCTTATGCACCCATTGTTCCCACTTTTATTTGCCGGCGTTGTCGGATTTATGCACGCCTTTGAAATCGATCATTTGCTGGCGGTAAGCAGTATCGTGACCCGCCGTAATTCCGTTTTGACGGCCATCAAGGACGGTATTTTCTGGGGGTTGGGTCATACGTCCACGATTCTGGTGATCGGCGTGACGATGATTGTTGCGAAGTGTATGATTGCCGAGCATACGTTTCATTATTTCGAGGCCGGGGTGGGATGTATGTTAATCCTGCTGGGACTTCAACGCATCTGGAAAACCCGGCAGCACGAAAAGAACCATGCACTTGCGCATGAACACGCCGAACCGCATGGGCACCGGCTGGCATACGGAGTCGGCCTCGTTCACGGGCTGGCGGGAAGCGGCACACTTGTTTTGGTGGTGATGACCCAACTGAAAAGCACCTGGGAAGGGATTGTGTACCTGCTGATTTTCGGCATCGGTTCCATTGCAGGCATGTTGCTCGCTTCAGGTATCTTCAGCCTGCCGTTTTCACCGAAAGTATCGAACAGCCCGCGCCTGCACCGGGGCCTTACGCTGCTGTCGTCGCTGCTCTGTATCGGATTCGGTTTTAAAGTGTTGTTTCAAAACCTGCTACACGCATGAAAGAACCTGAAACGCCCCGGGAATGGCTTTTGCTGGCTTTAAGTGATTTCGGGATCACCATTGTTGCCGACAACGGCCATACACTTGATTTAGAAAAGGAATATTCGGTTGAAATAGAGCAGAACGGCGTTTTCAGGCTAACTTGGAGGGGCAAAGTGGTGGCTCCGTTCCAGGACCTGGCGGAATTATGCCATTTTATTCAAATGTCATGAGTGAAAAAAAGGAATTGGCCATCGTCGCGCTGTCGAGCAGCGAATCGCAGCCCGGCAATTACGTCCTGATTCTGGAAGAACTGGAGCAGCAGCGGCGTATACCCATCATTATCGGGATGCCGGAAGCGCAGTCGATCGCCATAGCCATGGAGCAAATGCAGCCCATCCGGCCGCTTACCCACGATTTGTTAAAAAGTACCATCGAGGCGCTGGGCGGCGTACTGAAAGAAGTGCTGATCCACGACCTGGTGGAAGGCGTGTTTCATGCCCGATTGATGCTGCAAAAACACGACGGCGCTATACTGGAAATAGACGCCCGCAGTTCCGACGCTATTGCGCTGGCTGTTCGTTGCGGCGTGCCGGTGTATTCTTACCAGCACGTCATCGAAGCGGCCGGCATTTTGGCCGATACGCTGGGCGGCCATCAGATGGGTGGGTCGTACGCCAAATTTACGCTGGCGGAACTGGAAGATTTGCTGAAAAAAGTGATCGAGAAGGAGGATTATGAAAGTGCCTCAAAAATTCGGGACTACATCGAGCGGCGGAAGGAAGATGGATAACTAATCGCGCATTTCCACCCGCTCGATCAGCAACTCATTCCCTTGCACCACATTCCCGCAGGGCTTTCCGCATACGCACACGAACTTGTAGTTGTGTATTTCCGTAATCTCCTGACAATCAGGGCATTGCACCAGAATCGGCACCAGGTTTACCCGTAATTGCACGCCTTTGAAACGTACCTCGTCTTCTTCCACCACCGCATCGAAAGCGTTTTGCAGGAGAATGGTTTCGACATTGGCCAGCGGACCGACTTTCAGGTCGATGGCAATCACTTTATCCAGTTCTTCGGGGGTAAAGTTGTCGTCGAGGGTGCGGAAGATGGTGCGAACCAGGGATATTTCGTGCATGGTTTCAGGCTTCTTGTTCCAGCGCAACGCGCAGTTCTTCCAGTTTTTTCAGTTGCTGCTGTGCTTCCTGAATAATCGCCGGGTCGTTCGTCAGTTGTTCGGCTTCCTGCGCATAGGCGAGCATTTGTTCGAAGTGGGCGCGGCTGGAACCGTTGCCCTCGAGGTTCAGGTACCAACCCGTTTCCACAAAATTCAACAGGGTAACGGCGCGTTCGAGCGGCCAGTCGGCAGCCGTGCGGATGTTCAGCGCTTCGGCGTAATAAAACAGGGCTTTTTCCAGGTTATCGGAATGTTTGGCTTCCGGGTACTTGGTAAGCGCATTGGCGTAGTTGTTACAAACCATCGCGTACTCGTACGGGTGTTCGTCCCGGTTGAAATAATTTAGCGCCTGCTGAAATGAAGAAGAAGAAATACCTGCCCAGATGCTTTTTTTCTTCACCTCATCCGGAATTTCCGC
Source organism: Bacteroidota bacterium (assembly GCA_029561355.1). Classification (GTDB taxonomy): domain Bacteria; phylum Bacteroidota; class Bacteroidia; order Chitinophagales; family Saprospiraceae; genus M3007. The sequence continues at coordinate 12,328 of JAKQJD010000266.1, forward strand.
ATAAATAACGCCCAGATACTGCTGGATATCGGCAAATACGTCGGGCGTTTCATCTCTGGTAAATACTTTCAGGGCTTCCTGGAAACTTTCCAAAGCGCCTTTAAAAAACTGCGGGTTGTCGTTTTTGGCCCAGGTGTACAATAAAATGCCGCGGCGGTACTGCGCCTGCGCGAGCAATTCGGGCATTTCTTCTTTTCGAAGAATATCCACGGCGCGGGTAATATAGCCCAGTGCTTCGGAGAAACTTTCCGCGTAATTGGCCACTTGTGCCGCATCGACCAGTAACAAGGCTTCTTCCACCCGGCGCTCCTGTTTCTGGTAATGTTGCAGCACCTCCCCAAGGGTGGTTTTCAGCGTTTCCAGCAAATCCACGTCGTAAGGCACCACCAGTTTTTTCATCCAGACACCGCACAGGACCGTTTTCAATTCGGGCACAGCGTCGTCGGAAAGGGCTGTTTTGATGGCGTCATCCAGCAGGTGCTCGGCCTGCAGCAATTCTCCGAGGTCGGTCAGGAAAATGGCGTACTGCCGGGCGGTGAAGGCGTAATATTCGCCATTGGGCGCACTATTCATCGCTTCCCTGTAGAAATACCGGGTTTTATCGGCGTCAAAACTGTGTTCGCTGGCGGCGTAATGGTGCAGAATGGCAGAATTGTGGCAGAAGCGATATTCCTCGAACGGCTTGAAATTGGAAGTCAGCCGCGAAGCATCCACCGGAATACCGTTTTGCAGGCAATTGATGATATCGATGTCGTTGAGCAGTACCTGGTTGTCGTGCAGGTAGGTGTAGGCTTTTTCGTAGTTTCCCAGCCGCGCAAATACCAGTCCCAGCAGGTTATTCGCATTCATCTCGATCTCTTCGGGGAGCAGGTACGGGGGCAGCACGTTGTACCAGTCGACCAACTGTACGATGCCGCTTTTTTGGCGTACGATCAGGTGATAACCGGACGGATCGGGTTTCTGATCCAGCAGATCTGCCACCGCCACCAGTTCGTCGAGCCGGGGCTCGGAGGCGATCATTTGACGGAGGTCGGGTACTAATTCGGACTGGGTAAATATCGTTATCATAGCGTGATGTGGAGCATACGCATACCCGGCTGGTGGATGAACACCAGTTCGCGGTCCGTATCGTCAAGATCGTTTTCAATAATAATTTCCTGTAGCGAAATGGTCCTGTCGCCTTCCAGGTTGCGGTTTTTGAGCATTTGCAGCCCACCTTTGTGAATGGTTGGGAAAATATCGTCGTCCATCGGAGCGAGCAGCAGGGCACGTTGTTGCGGGTAATACACCGTGTACACCTGCGGCGTATCGCCCAGGGTAGCAGCGACCAGGTCGCCGGAAATCCACAGATGCTGTGTCCTTAGTTTTACACCCATTTTTATAAAATATTCAGAATCAAGCGTTTACAGGGCCCAGTTCTTCAATGATCAAATCCGTTACTTTCAAACCCGCCTGTAACACCACCTCGCTGATACCCAGATCGAGGCGGGTATTGGTCACGGAAATCAAATATACGGAGATGTCTTCGGGATATTCGGCGCCCAGTATTTTTTTAGCATACGACAGCGCCTGGTCCCATTTGAGGCTGTGCAAAAACACCATCGGATCGTCCTGAATGGCCGCATCGACGGCGCTTGCCGGCAGGCGGTACAGGGTGCCATCGGGTTCGTTCGTGTTGATCACGCCGTCAACCAGAATAATACGTTCGTGGCCTTTGAGTTGGAACAACACTTCGAATGCCGAAGTGCCCATATCGATCAGGCTCACGCCCGGTGGCGTTTCTCCGAGCCGTTTTTTCAGTTCGTCGATCACCATGCAGCCCACGCCGTCGTCGCTGCGTACGGGGTTGCCGAAGCCCAGGATTGCGGTGTTCTTCATAGTTATTGGTTATTCGTTATTGGTTATTAGGGTGGTGACGCCTGGGTGTTCGTTCATGTAATTCTGGCACACTTACGAGTAGCCAAGCGTTATTACAAGCCACCGGGTCGCTTCAAGCGACCCGGTGGCTATGATCTGGCATCTGCTAATGAGAAGCCATGTTGTTGTGTAATATTTTCTGCCTTTCAGGCGAAATTTTCAACTGAACAGGACAAGTTGTGTCTGGTCGGTTCATTACCTCAGGCCGTGCTTGGTGCGAATGTACCCCTACCACCCTAATAACCAATAACCAATAACCAACTACAACTTAAACTTCGCCAGTTGCTCGCCCGTCTTCGCGTCGTGTGCATGCACCGTGCAAACCAGGCAGGAGTCGAACGAACGCGCCACCATACCGACTTCCACCGGATCGTGCGGATCTTCGATTTCGATCCCGGTAAGCGCCGCTTCAATCGGACCACTTTTGCCTTGTTCGTCATTCGGACCGACGTTCCAGGTAGTGGGCGCCATGACCTGGTAGTTTTTGATCACACCGTCCTTGATTTCGATCCAGTGCGCAAGAGAACCGCGTGCAGCCTCCGTTGCGCCGAAGCCGATGCCGTCTCTTTCTTCCGGTTTAATGTAGTATTCTGCGTCCAGATCGATTTGAGAGAGCCATTGGTTGATGAATTCGTAGAGCCGTGGCGCTTCGTGTACGCGGGCCAGGGTTCTGGTAAATACGCTTGGACCCAGTTTGTTGATAATATCGCCAAAGAGCGGATCATGAATCTGGTGGTCCAGGTTGGCCGGGTTGGCATTCATGATGACACGGGCAAGCGGACCTGCTTCTGCCGCAAATCCATCGTAGCGCGGGGCTTTTGCCCAGCTGTATTTACCGTTAAAATCGGAATCGGCGAGGTGTTGTGATTGCACCGGCGTGGGGAACGGTTCTTTCCAGGGGTGTTCGGCCGGCACGTCGGCATACCAGGAGTGTTTTACGTGTTCCCGGATCTTCATGTGGTCGAATTCGCTCCAGGTTTTGCCGTCGTAGAAACCGGAAGCGCTGATCAGCGCCTGGTTGCGACCTTCGACAGTCGGATTGTTGTACAGGTCTTTGTGCAGGTAGGTGCCGTATGCGAGGAATTTGCCTACACCCTGACCAAATTTATCCAGACCGAACTCGAGGCTGGCGCGGATAAACAGGCCCAGGTCGCTGTTGCGCTGGCTTTCATTTTCTTCCACCCATGCCATCAGGTCGTCCCACGATTTGATGCGCAGGTAGCGTTCGATGGAGCAGCCCAGCCAGACGGATTCCAGCCAGTCGTTGCGGAAGAAATTCATGATGGCATGTGCCCGGGTGATGTCTTTCAACGTCGGTGCGCACATGACGCCACCGGGTACCATATAGGAAGAGTGGGGCCACTGACCGCCGAAAAGTGCGTACACTTCCACGGGGCGGCCCGATGCGGTTACACCTTTCTGGAAAGAAGTGCCGACGTATGCGGCGAAGCGTTTTACCACTTCTGCATACAGCGGTTTGTTGGCAAACTTTTTATTGGCCAGGTCCGTAGCGAAAATGGCGTAAAACCAGCGCGGAATAGACTGAATCGTTTCGGTAGCCTGACCGATGGCGCGCAACAGCAATGCATTGGGCGGCAACTTGGTTTTCCAGGCCGTATCCAGGGCCGAAGAGGCGCAGTACAAGTGCGAGCCGCCGCAAATACCGCAGATACGCGGCGTCACGATCAGACCCGATTGCGGGTCCTTGCCTTCCATGATTTTTTCAAATCCACGGAACATGGCAGCCTGGGTGTGGGCGCGTGTAACCACGCCGTTTTCCATATAGACCTTTACATCAAGGTCGCCTTCGACCCGGCCTACCGGAGATATGTTGAGTTCTTTTATCGTTGACATGACTGACTGGATGTTTTATGTTCAATTGGATTATTTGGATGTTTCAAAGTGTTCCTGATCCACACCGAGTACACGTTCCACTTTGCCCATTACTTTTTCCACACCGGCGCGGGTGTAGTAACCGAGGCGGGAAACGCCGGTCGGTACGTCCTGCGGCAGGAATCCCAGGTATTTCAGGGTTTTGAAAACGCTTCCCTTTACAAGGTCGTGGTGCGGGAAACCGGGTTCGGTACAGCCCAGGCAGGGGTGGTTGGCACGGGTTTTACTCGATTGGCGGTTCCACAGGATGCGGTTGCAACTGGCACGGGTCATCGGGCCACGGCAGCCGACTTCATAGAAGAGGCAACCGCCGCGTTTGCCGAAGCCGCCGTCCACTTTTTGGGAAAAACTGATGGCGTTGGGACAGCCTGTTTGTACAAAGTCGGTAAAGAATGTCTTCGGACGGTGGTATTCATCTACCAGCACGTCTTTGATGCGGCCTGTGGAAATGGCCACCAGGATCTGGGTTACCCAGTCGGGGTGCGCCGGGCAGCCGGGTATGTTGATGACAGGAAGTCCGCCTTTCGATATGAAACCGGCGCCGAGAAAGCCGCCTTTTTGGGTTTTGTGAAACTGCATTCCCGTGCTTTCGCTGGGGTTGGGTGGTACTGCTGGGATACCGCCCCAGGTAGCGCAGTCGCCGATGGCTACCACGAAACCGGCAACCTTGGAGAGTTCTTTTACCCAGTCCTGCATCGGACGATCTGCAAAATAGTTCATCGTACCACTCCCGTTCGGGCCTTGTACTATAGAACCTTCGTAGACAAGGATATCCATCTGTATTTTCCCGCTGATGATATCGTTGAGCAAGGTGGATACCTGTTCGCCGATTTCGAGACCGATGGAAGGGTGCCAGAGGATATTGATGCCGAAATCGGTCACCAATTCCACGACAGTCGGTTCTTCGGCATTTAAGAATGAAATCGTGTTTCCACTACATGCGCCTCCTTGCAGCCAAAGTACATTTGCCATGAGGAATAAAGTTTTGATGAACCAAATATTTTTGAAATCTTGTCTCGCTATGGAAACAACCCGACAAAGATAGTTGCAGGCTTCAGGTTTAGAAATTTTTTTCTAATTTTTTTAGAAATTCTTTTCTAAATTGGAAAGTGTCTTGATAATAGGATGTCAAATACGCTTAAATACCCTTTTTGATTCGTACGGCTACGCCCGACGTAGGAGGATGGGCACACGGATGAAACGGATTTTTGCGGATTAAAACGGATTTTGGTGGCCTTGCGGCCACTTCTTTTGATTTTTTACGGATTTAGACCCGCCAAAGGTGCAGGGCAGTTAGGTTCTAATTGACGTATAGCCCGGAGGGCTAATATCTTTGTAGCACTTGATCAAAATGCGTATCCCCGGCCCAGCGGGCCGGTATCTTATGCTAAAATTTGTCCTAATAATTCAGATGCCGACCCGCTGGGCCGGTTAACGGGGCTGGCTGCATTGCTACAAAGATATTGGCCCTCCGGGCCAACGCCACCACCTTGATTAATTAGAGATTAACAGCCCTGCGCCAAAGGCGAGGATTATTGCAAAGCAAAAAAACATTGATCACTTCCATTTTTCCATACTCATACCTTAAGTATTCACCCGCCGGAGGCGGTTTTAATCCGTTGATATCAAAAGAAGTGGCCGCAAGGCCACCAAAATCCGTTTTAATCCGCAAAAATCCGTTTCATCCGCGTTCCAATCCTCCTACGAGGTGCGTAGCCGAAAAAATAAAAAGTCGCACCTATTTCGAGGTATCAGGATGTTTGTGATCCATGCCGAATGTTTTTTCTACAGCGGAAACCAACTTTGCCGCTCCGGCTTGTGCATAATAGCCCAGCCGGGAGGAGCCGGGAGGCAGGTTTTTGGGTAAAAAACCCAGATATTTCATGGTTTTAAAAATGCTGCCCTTTTCCAGATCATGGTGCGGAAATCCGGGCTCGGTGCAACCCAGGCAGGGGTGGTTGGTACGGGTTTTACTCGATTGCCGGTTCCAGAGAATGCGGTTGCACGTGGCGCGGGTCATGGGGCCGCGGCAGCCGACTTCGTAAAAAAGGCAACCGCCGCGTTTGCCGAAGCCGCCTTCTATCTTTTGGGAAAAACTGGTAGCATTGGTGCAGCCCGTCTGAACAAAATCCGTAAAAAACGTTGTGGGCCGTTGCAGATCGTCGATCAGCACGTCCTTGATACGGCCGGTAGCGATGGCGACCAGTATTTGTGTCATCCAGTCGGGGTGGGCCGGGCAGCCGGGTATGTTGATCACCGGCAAACCCGATTTTGACTTGAAATCCGGCCCGAGGAAACCACCTTTTTTCCCCTTGTGAAACTGTAATCCCGTGCTGTCGGTCGGATTGGGCGGAACTGCGGGAATGCCGCCCCAGCTGGCGCAATCGCCGATCGCTACTACATAATCTGCCACGTTGGACAGGTCGCGGACCCAGTCGAGCATGGGGCGTTCGGCGAAATTATTCATGGTCCCGCTGCCGTTGGGCCCTTGAATCACACTGCCTTCAAATACGAAAATATCCATGTGTACCCTGCCCCGGACGATGTCTTCCAGCAGGTTGGATACCTGCCGACCGATTTCCAGCGCCAAAGAAGGGTGATATAAAATATTGATTCCAAAATCGGTAACCAGTTCCACCACTGTGGGCTCTTCCGCGCACATAAAGGATATGGTGTTTCCGCTGCACGCGCCACCCTGGAGCCAAAGTATATTTGTCATAGACCCTTCGGTTGGTTATCTGATTTGATAATCAAGTGTTTATAAAGAATTCAGGCAAAACAAGTTTTGCGCACTTAAGTATTGTGGCGTGCTATCGGAAGTGAGGGTCAGAATTGGGTGATAGGGTGAACATCATGCGTAAACTCATCCAATCCTTTCGGAGTGAAATAAGGACGGATATGTGACCAGACCGATTGTTTAAAATACACTTCTTCGATCGGTTTCTCTTTCAGCACCTGTTGCGGCACCCAGAAAACAATCGTCATCCAGATGGTATTTGCCAGCGAATCGTATACGCCCGGTGCGGGTTCGGGCAGCAGCATTCCGCGTTGCAAGTAGTAGTCGAGCCGTTTACGGATCTGCATCATCATTTTACTGACGCTGTCCTGCCACCGCCGCATGATGTGCGGATAGGAACGTTCGATCTCGAAAAGATCGATGAGGTAAAATTTGTATTTGGCAAAAAATCGATGGTATTGCTCCATCTGTACATCAAAATCGGACAGTTTCGGACTGAGCAGGTAGGCGGACAGAATCAGCGAAAACTCTTCGAAGAGATTTTCATAGACGGCGTTTACAATGGCTTCCTTGTTTTTGAAATGGTACGCCAGGTTACCTACACTGATGCCAGTTTCGTCTGCGATTTGCTGCAGGCGAACATTGGCCACGTCATTCCAGTTGAACAGGCGGATAGAGGCTTCCAGTATTTTTTGTTTCGTGGTGAGGCTATTCATGTCGGGCAAGGTTACTGAATCAATTCAGCGTAAGATTCAAATCGTTCAAATCAAGCGTGAGGGTGCCTCTCTGATCTTTTGCTGCTTGTCTACGCATGTAAAAAGCCATGGTCCGGGCGCGTTTGGGGCAGGAATGGCTGGTGATGCGGCGGCTCAGGAATTTCAGAGGCGTTTTATGGTGGGCAAACAACAAATTGATTTCCCAGGCGCCTTTTCGGAGTTGCAGGGACTCTATCACGGCGCTATCGCTCAACCAGAAATCATTGCGGTAAAAATTCATATCCGCGTCTACGCCCAGTTTTTCGGTGAAAAACAGGTTGCTTAATCCGTCCAGCATCCTGGAATACAAATCGGTAGACATGGTAAAAACGCGTTTCATGCTGTCATCTTTAGAAATGAGGTTTTTGCCTCGGCATGAAAAACTCAACATGCACTTAGTCAAGACGCCCCAAATTTAGAAAATATTTTCCAAACATCTTTCAACCTCCGCCTAATTGTTCAAATTCCCGCATGCCCATATCCGTAAAATGCGGTTGAAACAAGGCCCACAATATATTTCTGAAAGCCGAAAAGTCGGTCGTATCCATATTTTGAACGCTCTGGCGGTAAATCCAGAGGTCGGCGATCAGCCAGAACTGCCGCGCCAGCAGTTCGTTGTAGCCTTCCTGTTTTTCGGCTGAAAAAGCGCCCCGCGACTGGTTAAACAAAAGTGCCACATACATCTGCTGTACCTGCCAGGCGATGTGTTGCTGGTGGGCCGCCTGAATGACGGGATAGGCCCGGATGATTTCCAGGGTGTCGGCGTAAAAAAAACGGTAGGTCTGCTGCAGGCCGAAAGTTTGGGTCAGCAGCCGGTCGATGTCTTCAAAAAGCGGCACCACCCGGAACTCCGCCAGCAAATCGCGTTGCTGCTGCACCAGTTGTTCCCAGATAGCCTGCACGATGGCTTCCTTGTTTCGGTAATGGTAGGTCATGTTGCCCACACTCACGGCTGCTTCGTCGGCTATGTGCTGCAAACGCACGTTGGCAATGCCTTCGCGGTTGAAACATTGAACTGCGGCGTCGATTATTTTTTGTCTGGTAAGTGCGGAGGCCATATGAGCGGCAAATCTACATCCACGCCGCCACAATACCGCCCATCAGCCAGCCTCCGGTACCAGATAATCCCATGACTGCATATATTTTATTGCAATACATGACAGCAGTTGCCGGGGCTGTGATTATTTTGCACCTTCACTGATGTTTTGATCTCGTTTTCATGAAATTTTTCGACCTGTCCCGCTTGCATTTCCCTTTCCTATTTATTGCGCTGCTTTCCACCTTTTCTGGCCTCGCACAACAGGCATCCGTAAAAGGAGCACTGGCCGAATCGACCACCTCCGCTCCGCTGGCCTATGCGAGTGTTCGGGTGTTGCAACTGCCTGATAACAAACTGGTTGGCGGCGCGCTGACCGACGAAAACGGCCGTTTCAGCGTAGCCGTTCCATTCGGCACTTTTGTAGCCGAGATTGAATTTATCGGCTTCGAAACCATTAAAACACCGGAATTTACGCTATCGGCAGCGCACGCCCAGCACGACCTCGGTACGGTGCGCCTTGCCGCCTCTTCCACCGCGCTCGACGAGGTGCAGGTAACGGCCGAAAAAAGCACCATGACGTTGTCGCTCGACAAAAAAGTCTTCAACGTAGGCAAAGACCTCGCGAATTCCGGCGGAAATGCCACCGACATTCTCACCAATATTCCTTCTGTCAGCGTCGACCCCGAAGGCACCGTGAAATTGCGCGGCAGCGACAACGTGCGCATCCTGATCGATGGCAAACCCTCGGGACTGGTCAGTTTTAAAGGCAGCAGCGGTTTGCAGCAATTGCAGGCCAGCATGATCGAACGTGTGGAGATCATCACCAACCCCTCGGCGCGCTACGAAGCGGAGGGCTCCGCAGGTATCATCAACATTATTCTGAAAAAAGACCAGAAACAGGGTTTCAACGGCTCCATCGAAGGCATTGCCGGAAACCCGACCAATTTCGGCGCTTCGGCGAACCTGAACTACCGCCACCGGAAAATCAACTTTTTTATCAATTACGGCATTTCGTACCGCGACTCTCCCGGCAGCGGCGCACTCACGCAGGAACGTACCTCGGGCGATACCACTTACCTGCTTCGGCAAACTACCACCAGTGGGTTTCAGGGCCTCAACAACAATGTGCGCGGCGGCCTCGACTACTTTTTCAGCGAAAATAACATCCTCACAGCGTCTATGCTCTGGCGGCGCAGCGACGCCCGGCGCCTGACGGATATTCGTTACGAGGATTTTCTCAGCACACTGGATAACCCGCTCGGCTACACGCTGCGGCAGCAGGATGAAACCGAAGACGAGCCAAATTCGGAGTACTCGGTCGTGTACAAACGCAAATTCGGCGGCCAGGGCCACGAACTCACCGCCGAAACCAAATACCTGAATTACTGGGAACACTCCGATCAGTCGTTCCCGCAACGCACCTTTGCCAACGACGGCACCGAAGACCCCGGCAAGGCGACTTTCCAGAAATCCATCAACGACGAATACGAAAACCAGTACCTGATACAGGTCGATTACGTGCGGCCGGTGGGCAAGGACGGCAAATTTGAAACGGGCCTGCGCAGCAGTTTCCGCGACATGGTGAACGACTACGTGGTGACGGAAAAAAACGTGGACGGCTCGTTTTCGGTAGTGCCCGGACTCGATAACTATTTCATTTACAAGGAGAACATTAACGGCGCTTATGTTATTTACGGCAACAAACACCGCAAGTTTTCCTGGCAGGCCGGTATCCGCGCCGAACACACCGACGTAAACACCATCCTCCGCGAAACCGACGTGGAAAACCCGCGCAACTACTTCAACTTCTTCCCCAGCCTGCACCTCACCTACGAACTGCCGAAAAACAACGCCATCCAGTGGAGTTACAGCCGCCGCGTGCGCCGGCCGGTGTACAACGACCTGAGTCCGTTTTCCACCTTTACCGACAGCCGGAATTTCTGGAGCGGCAACCCCGACCTCGACCCCGAATACAGCGACGTGGTGGAACTCGGCCACATCCTGTACATGGGCAAAGGGTCTTTGTCGTCTTCGGTGTATTTCCGCCACACGGTCGACAAAATCGACCGCATCCGTCGCGTCGACGCTGCCGGTAATGCCACCACGCGGCCCGAAAACCTGCGTGCGGAAAATGCGCTGGGTATCGAATTTACCACCGGCTATTCACCCAAAAAATGGTGGAAACTGGACATGAATTTCAACTTTTTCCACGCCGACATCGACGGCAGCAACATCGAAACCAACTACCAGGCCACGACGTATTCGTGGTTTGCCCGCGCTACTTCAAAATTCCTGCTGCCCAGAAACTTCGATTTCCAGATCCGCGGCAACTACGAAGCGCCGCAAAAAACGACCCAGGGCAGCCGCAAAGCGCTCTGTTTTTTCGACCTGGCGGCCAGCAAGGATATCCTGCGTAACAAAGGCACTTTGACGCTGAACGTATCCGACCTGTTCAATTCGCGCAAATGGCGCACCGTGACGGAGGGTGAGAATTTCCGCACCGAAAGCACTTTTCAATGGCGGCGGCGGCAGGTGAATCTGACGTTTAATTACAGGATTAATCAGGGGAAACCCGCGGTGAAAAAGGCGGCGGAGGAATGAGGCAACGCGGATTGCGCGGATTTTAGAGCGGATTTACGCGGATGGGTTCATTGCCAAGTGGTGGCATGGGAAATCAAACGAAGGGGTATTTTTTTGTCGTACGACAAAAAAATACCCCTTCGTTTGATTTCCCATGCCACCACTAAGCGAAGAGGCCACCTGACCGGAAAATACAAAAACGCGTCGCACGTTTTATTCCCGCCGGTTTACGCCAAAAAAGCATCTTGCAAGGGTCTCTCTATCACCGGTTTACATAAATACGTTGTAAAACCTCCCTTATGAAAGGAACACTTCTGCTGCTCGCATTATCGATCCACTCCCTGTGTTTCGCGCAAAACAATGAATTCGAACAATCCCCGAACGGGCTCATTTACTCCGATGCGACCGTGAACCGGTTGAAATTCATCGTCGATTCCCTGAATTTGAAATTTAAAGTCTGTGAACTGAATAAGACGTATTTGTCTCATTATCAGGCAAAAGCGCATTATGTGCAACTGGATACGGGCGACATCAAAGCGGCAAGGGCAGACCTGGAGAGCAACATGCCTTTTGAGGATTTTATAAAGAAGTATAACCGTGCGGAAGTGGAAAAAGACCTGTTGGTTATCCGGTATTACGTTCCAAAAAATGATGCAGGGAAAGACAATTTATCGTTTTACAGTATGGAAATAAACGACAAATACGAGCATCGAATCAACGTGTTTGAAAACCTGAATAAATATAAACAAGGCCTGAAAGCGTCCTGGATATTTGAATACCATGAAAAGAGCATATACGGCAGCGAAGGGATCGAGGCGTTTTTCTTTCCGGAAGGATTTATACAGGTGGCTTTGCCGGAAACCTGTGCGCGAATGATCCAGTATGCTGATTGTATGATAGACACTTCTGCGCAGATTTTTTACGACAATGCGGAAGAAAGCGAATATGAGCCGGACAAAAAGAAACACCCGCATTTGACAGCATTCATGATGTACGTGGACCGTTCGACACGCAAGCCCGAATGGAGTAAAAAGAAACGCGAAAATTTCATGACTGACCTTCAGATGTGGGATTCCCTTCGGTTTTTCAGGATCGACAGCATCCGTAAAAGCGACGGTGAATTTGATGAATTGCTTAAAAAAGCAGTCGATGAAACCCTGGCCAAAGGTGGCGGATCGGATATGTTTGAAGAATATGTCGAACGATATTATTCACCCCGGACAGCCCTCGATATGAAAAGAAACCGTAAGGTGTATGGCTCCTGTAGCCAGGATGAGAGCCCCAGAATTCATGCACTTAACATCGCCAAACTGTCGGCCCAAACAGCCAACTGGGAAATATTCCTCCGCGCGCACCTCAATATCATGAACGACCGGTTCGACCGCGCAAGCGACGGCAGTTATGCCTGGGGGCGCAGAAAAACATACATCCGGGAACTGGAAGTGCTCGATATCGATGTGCCGGACTTGCTGCTCGGTATCAGCCTGCGGGTGGAAAATGTGAGCAACGGACACTATTTCGGAAGTATCAGCCGCATTGGCCGGGCCTTGTCGGAGACCGGGAGGTCGGAAGAAATTGAAGCCGAAATGCAACAAATGATCGCCGATCCGAAACTGGACGATTACAACCGGCTCCTGATGTATTACCTGTACCTAAATTTCAATCATTACCAGGAAGACAAAGTGCAACAGGCTGCAACCAGGGAAAGACTGATGGCCGCTGTGAAAACCTTGCCGCTGTATTTGTCGGAGAAAATATTGATGGATTGAGGAAGAGGTGTGTGCTGTACCAAGTGGTGGCATGGGAATTCAGAGGAGGTGGTGTTTTTTTTGTCGTACGACAAAAAACATCACTTCCTCTGAATTCCTATGCCACCACTAAGTTACCTGCCGGGCATGGCTTTTTAGCATAAAAATCGAAATCCCACACCTTCATCATTTTTGAAAACCAATCTTCTAAACACTATGTACAAATTCCTCTCCGCTGCCGCCCTGACGGCCTTCCTTTTTTCCTGCAATACCCAACCCGCCAATCCCGAAAAAACCGAAGTCAAAACCGCACCCGAAGCGTCCAAAGAAAAGCCCGCCAGAGGCCAAATCAAAGGTCCGGCCGGGCTGCTGTTTTACGACGATGCCGGCAAAGGAGGTATTCCCGTCGTTTTCCTGCATTCCTATGGCGGCAGCACGTTGCAATGGAAGGAACAACTGGAATATACGCGCCGCGACCGGCGTGCCATTGCCATCGACCTGCGCGGGCACGGACAGTCCGATGCACCGGCAAACCTGGATTATTCCGTTAATTCCCAGGTGGCGGATCTCGCGGCCGTGGTCGACAGCCTCGGACTGGATAAGTTCGTGCTGGTCGGACACAGCATGGGCGGCGCTATCGCTATTGCCTATGCAGGCATGCACCCCGATAGGGTAGCGGGGCTGGTTATGGAAGGTGCGCCGGGAAAAACTGCTGATGCCGACTTTAAACAGACGATGGACCTGCTCGAATCGGATGCCTATGACAAAACGATGAACGGCTATCTGAAAAGCATTCTGGGCGGTTCGCGGCCCTATACCGATTCGCTGGAACGCGCCGGTATGAACAGATTTTCAAAGGAGACCAACCTCGCGATCATTCGCAGTATTTTTCAGTACGATCCCCTGCCTTCGCTGCAAAAATACAACGGACCCAAACTCATCATTTCCAGCGAGTTGGAAGAAAAACAACCCGATGCGCTGGCTAAACAGATGCCCAATGTGCAAAATAAAATCATTAAGGGGACCAGCCACTGGATCCACATGGACAAACCCGAGGAGTTTTACACGGTGCTGGAGGAGTTTTTGAAGAAGATTTAACTGGTTTTGAACAGGATTGGAAGGATTAAAAAAGGATTGAAAGGATGTCCGCCGCGACACTGAAAAATCCTTCCAATCCTTTTTTAATCCTTTTAATCCTGTTCAAAACAATAATTACATTTGCCCAAAATGTAATCATGAAAAATACAATCCTGCTGCCGGCGCTGCTGCTGGCAGTTTGTACGCTGGGTCGCGCACAACAAGTCGTCCGGCTGTACGAAGGGCGCGCGCCCGGTTCCGAAAACTGGAAATACCCCGAACGAACCGACACCATTCCCGGTGAAAACATGCTGTTTGCCAGCAATATTACCGACCCGACGCTGACGATTTACAAAGCCAAAGGTTCCACCGGCGTGGCCATGATCGTGTGCCCCGGCGGCGCTTTCCGAGGACTTGCCATTCAGCACGAAGGCGCCGACGTGGCGACCTGGCTCAATTCCAAAGGTATTACGGCGCTGGTGCTGAAATACAGGGTGCTCAATGCGCCACCCGATTACGACCGCGGACTTTGGCAAGACGTGCAAAACTCCAATTTCGCCCGCGTCGATTCCATCAATATGCCCATCGTGCCGCTGGCCGTAGCCGACGGCAAGGAAGCCGTGCGTTATGCCCGCAAACACGCAGCAGAACTCGGCATCGACGCCGACCGCATCGGCATGATCGGGTTCTCCGCGGGCGGTACGCTCATCGCCTCCGTAGCGCAGACGTACGATGCCGACAGCCGCCCCGATTTTGTGGCGCCGATTTACGCCTATACCGGCGCGATCCTCGGTGGAGCGGTACGCGCGTATGCGCCGCCGATGTTTCTGGCCTGTGCAGCCGACGATCCCATTGCGGCAGGCAACCCCGATTTGTACCAAAAATGGCATGAAGCGGGTGTAAATGCCGAACTGCACGTGTATGCCAACGGAGGTCACGGCTTCGGCATCCGCAGGCAAGGCCTGGCTTCCGATATGTGGATCGAGGATTTCGAATCCTGGCTCGACCTGCACAACCTCACTGTAACCAAACAATCTGCCAAATGGCGCGCCGGCATTGCTCCTGCCATGTTGGCTCAATGGAAAGTAGAAGGAGAACAACGTATGCAAAACGACTGGCCCTGGCTCCACCGCTACGAAGCGGCAAACCACGCACTGCCCAAACCCAAATCCGGCGAAAAACGCGTGGTATTTATGGGTAATTCCATCACCGAATTCTGGTCGACGACCGACTCGGCTTTTTTTGCAGGCAAACCCTATGTCAACCGCGGCATCAGCGGACAAACCACGCCGCAAATGCTGTTGCGTTTCCGGCAGGACGTGATCGACCTGAAACCGGCTGTGGTGGTCATCAAGGCCGGTATCAACGATATTGCTGAAAATACGGGACCGACCACGCTGGAAACGACTTTCGGGAACATCGCTTCCATGGCCGAACTGGCCAAAGCCAACGGCATCCGCGTGGTGCTCTGTTCCGTTTTGCCGGCTTATGATTTCCCGTGGAGCCCCGGTATGAAGCCTGCCGAAAAAGTGGTGCAACTGAACGCTCTGATCAAAAAATACGCGCAGAAAAACGGCTGCATCTGGGTCGATTACCATTCCGCCATGAAAGACGAACGCAACGGCTTGCCTCTTTCGCTGGCCGACGACGGCGTACACCCTTCGCTGGCGGGTTACAAAATCATGGAAGGTATGATTGAAAAAGCGATCGCGGAAGCACTTAAGTAGACCCGAACCCCAGTTCGGGGCCTGAAAAACCAATGCCTGGGCCGTAAGGCCGTACAGGTGCTAAAATGGGTTTTAGAATTTGTAGCAGCCCCTTGAAATTGCAAGT
The DNA here is from genome assembly GCA_029561355.1 of Bacteroidota bacterium. GTDB lineage: Bacteria > Bacteroidota > Bacteroidia > Chitinophagales > Saprospiraceae > M3007. Next base: position 27,907 of record JAKQJD010000266.1, read on the forward strand.
ATACATTTACCACTATGGCTAAGCATTGCTGCTTCGCTCACTTCTCATTTTTATAACCGATGCCCGATTATTGAAGCATTGCTGCTTCGCTCCCCGAACGGGGGGTCGGGTCTACTTCGCACCATGAAAAAACATATCCTTACACTCCTTCTTTCCGGCATTTTTGCCGTCGCTTTCGCCCAACTCAAAACCGGCGAAAACGTAGCCGTTACCAACACCGAATCCGGTAAAGTACGCGGCTACATCCACAACGGCATTCGTACCTACAAAGGCATTCCGTATGCGCAGGCCGCACGTTTCATGCCGCCGCAAAAAGCGAAACCCTGGACAAGTGTGCGCAGTTCGATGACCTACGGTCCGGTGTGCCCGCTCGTCGATCCGACCACCTCCGTTTCCGATGAAATCGAATTCTTTTTCAACCACGACTGGGGGTATCCGAGCGAAGACTGCCTGGTACTCAACGTCTGGACGCCCGGTATCAACGATGGCAAAAAACGCCCCGTTCTGTTCTGGATTCACGGCGGCGGATTCACAGCGGGCTCCTCGCAGGAACTGCCTTCCTACGACGGTGAAAACCTGAGCAAAAAAGGCGACGTGGTGGTTGTTTCCATCAACCACCGTCTGAATATCCTCGGTTTTCTGGACCTTTCCGCTTACGGCGACCAGTACAAACAATCCGCTAACCTGAGTATTCTCGACATGGCAGCCGCGCTGGAGTGGGTGAAAACCAATATTTCCAACTTCGGCGGCGACCCCGGCAACGTGACCGTTTTCGGTCAGTCGGGTGGGGGAGCGAAGGTGAACACACTGATGGCTATGCCTGCGGCGAAAGGGCTGTTTCACAAAGCCGTCAACGAAAGCGGATCGTTCCGGACCGCCATGCTGGAAAAAACCGAAACCCAGCGCATCGCTGCCGAAGTGCTCAACGTGCTGGGCCTGAAAGCCAATCAGGTGGATTCCCTGCAACGCATTCCTTACCCGGTGCTCGCCGCTGCCGGTAAAAAGGCCCTGAAAACCGTCGAGGAAAAAATGAAAGCGGAAGGCAAACCTGTGATGGGTTTTGGGCTCAGTTGGGGTCCCAGCCGCGATGGCGACGTGCTGCCGTACCAGTTGTTTTCCAGCGAAGCCTTCGAACTTTCCAAAAACATCCCGCTCCTCGTCGGCACTACGAAAAACGAATTTTTCCCTTCGCTCGGCGCGGGCCTTACCAAAGGCACGAAAGAAGAAGTGGACGCATTTATCAGAAAACAATACGGCGACAAAGCCGATGCCTACATCGCTGCCGTCAAAAAGGCTTACCCGCTCGATACCAAACCCACCGACCTGATGGACATCGACACACGCTTCCGTCCCGGAGCCGTGATACAAGCCAATTTGAAATCTGCCGTGGCCGGCGGCGCGCCCGTTTACATGTACCTGTTCACCTGGCAGTCGCCTTCCATCGACGGCAAATACAAGTCCATGCACTGCATGGAACTACCGTTCGTGTTCAACAACATCGCACGTTGCCAGGAGATGACCGGCGGCGGTAAACAGGCGGAAGTACTGGCCGGAAAAGTGAGCCAGGCGTGGATCAATTTTGCGCGCACCGGAAACCCCAATCACCCGGGACTGCCAATGTGGCGGGCGTACAATCCGCGTACCACTTATACGATGTTTTTTGATAACCAGTGCGTGGTGAAACCGCAGCAGGACAAGGATTTGATGGAGTTGGTGACGCCGAAGTAAGGAGTTTCGGCACATTCAATCATTTTTATCAAATAGATGCAAACCAATTTTCTGTATGCCAAACAGTATGAAAAACCTGTTCTTTATATGCTACTTCTGCTCCTGCTTTCAACTGTCCGGTCTGATGGCACAGAGTTTTGCCGAGCCGACGCTTTCCACCCAGATACTCAATGATCCATCCTACCGCCTGGTCGTGATCGTACAAAAACCGGTAGACGCCAACGAGTTAAGGCCTTTCAAAAAAAATCCGGGTATGGATAAGTTATATTTTGCTGCGCTGGATACCCTGAACATGAACTGGATAGAAGCCGTAAAAAAGCACTGGAAATTGCACAAAGACCTGCAATTTATTTCGGTGGACGAGTTGCTCCAAATGCAAAAGACCTTATCGAAAGAAGAGCGGGCCAAAGTGCTGGTGCTGGCCTATTCCAACGTGGAAGAACGTATCCGTACCGAATTACAGGAACGCGACGTTAAAAAATTGCCTGTGGCAGTGAAAAAGAATGAAACCAGTCTGTATGCAGATGCCCGCACGGACGTAGGCCTGTACCAACTTGGAGCGCTTAAAAAACTGGTTGTTGCTTACGACAACGTTTATTACCGGGCATTATCCGAAACATGGAAAGAGTGCATCATTCCCAACGTATGCGCCACTTACGAAATTTCAAACTGGTATCCTGGTTATGCTGATCTTACATTTGCCCTGATCAATATGCAGGAACTGATGATTCGGCGGGCTGCCGACAAAAAAGTCAAGGGCAGCAAACAGGATATCGGACCGAAGCAGGCGCAGTTGTTGCAAAATAAAACATTGCTTGTTCCGGAAATTTATACCCAGATGTGGAAGAAGGATAAACTGGAAATCGACGTGACAGAAGCATCTATCCGGGAAAGTTACCCGTATCCGTTTAAGATTGTCCGACAGGAGGAGATCGATCGGGTGGTACGCGCCAACGACAAACAATATGCTATTCTGTTGCGTTCTGTGTGGCCTGGCGTACCCGGCACAGGTTTAACCGGAATCTATTACTGGGCAGTGGATGCGGCCGATTGCAAAACCGTGCTCAGTTATTCCGATCTGAAAAGCCCGATGATCAAAGACCGGTATACGTACGGATTTCGGAATACATTTTTTGATGAACGGGCAAAAGAACTGGCGGATAAGTAGATGGATTGCTGATAAAAGTGGAGCGTTATGAAAACGGAGGGCTGGTTTCCGGCGATTTCTACACGTACGTGCAAAAGATTTTCGGATTCGCCAACTTTTGACAAAGGCGGGAATACATTCAACCAGGCCGGGCAAATGTTGCGTCTTGCATTCAACTTTGCACAAAACTCAGCCATGCGCCACTTGAAATACACCCTCCTGCTTTTCCTGTTTGCCTGTATCGGATCGCTTCGTGCCCAGCACCTCACAGGCGTCAGCAATATCCACCCCGCCGATACCGGCCTGCTCACGGCCGGCGCCCTCGACGAGGCGGGCAACTTCTACGCTGCTTCCACACTCAACCTGAAAACCTTGCCCGGAGAAACGGGTATCGCGGGTATATTCCCGGCCGGCGACCCTGTACTCAGCAAATTCGCGCCCGACGGCACACTGCTCTGGCGGCATGAATTTTCCGGCAATGTGGCGCGCATCAGCGACATCGCCGTGACGCCCGATCAAAATCTGGTCATCACGGGCGGTTACGTCGATACGTTCCGGCTGGCGGCCGACTGGGGCGTTCCCGGCGAGGCGAGCAATGGAAGTTTCTTTATCGCCCAGGTGGATCCTGCAGGTAATTTCATGTGGATGGATACGGACGTCAGTACACTTCCGGAAGATTGCATCGGCTGGACACTCGCAGTTGGCCCCACGGATATTTA
>JAKQJD010000270.1 GCA_029561355.1 Bacteroidota bacterium
TCGATGATGCAACGGATCAGGTTTTCTTCTTCCAGCAACTGAAATTCGATCAGCAGGCGACCTTCCTGCCTGGGGCGCAGACCGTGTTCGATGGCGTTTTCCACAAACGGCTGAATGATCATGGTCGGGATCATCATATCGTCCATATCCTGGAGCGGCGGGGCAATGATCTGAAATGCCAGCCGGTCGCGGAAGCGCAGTTTCCGGTTAATATCCAGATAGCGTTCCAGAAATTCGATTTCCTGTTCAAGCGTCACCTCTTCCAGTTCGGAATATTCCAGGGTGTGGCGCATCATTTTGGCAAATTTTGCCAGATACGATTCCGCATCGCTGTTGCGCCCGGAGGTTACCAGCCCCTGAATGGCATTCAGCACGTTGAACATAAAATGCGGGTTCATTTGTGCCCGCAGGGCACGGAGTTGAAGTCCCGCCACCCGCAGTCGTGCCATCTGGGCTTCCTGACGGCTGCGTTCGAGTTGGTGTCGTGCTTCTATTTCCTGGCGTTCGTGGTCGCGCAACTGATCAAAATGCTGCCGGTTGAGGTCGGTAGCGCGTTGTTGCCAGAGGTAGGCGTCTTCGAAATTGCTTTTCCCCGAATAGAGTTCGGCGAGGTTCTGGCATACCTGACCCAAGTGGTACAGGTCGTGACCGCGCTGCCCTATTTCCCAGGATTTTTTCAGGTGCAGTTCTGCCTGTTTGGTGTCGTCGAGTTGTATAAAAATACCGGCCCGCCAGTTTTCAATTTTGGAAAGGTTGGTAAAATCGACGGGTTTGGTAGCCGGGTCGTATTGCGCGGCTGCCTGACCGAACAAATTGAGCGCGCGGACGAATTGCCCGTCGAGCATGGCCAGGATGCCCAGGTTGCTCAGCGCATGGGTTTTTGCTTCCAGATCGCCGACGCCCACGACCTGCAAAACCGTTTCAAAAAACACCTGCGCCTGTTCCGCTTCATTGCGGGCCAGTGCTGCACGGCCGGCATTGAGGTAATGCCAGGCCAGGCGTGGACGGAGGTGGTATTTTTCGACGATGGGAAGTACGCTGCGGTAGGCTTCCAGGCTTTTGCCTTTTTCATCCAGACGCTCATACAAGTCTCCCAATCCACTCAGAATCAGCGTTTTAATATAAAAATCTTTCAACCCGGCCTTTGGGCCGAGGTCCATCAGGCCTTTTTCTGCCTCCATCAGGGAATTCAGTGCCTGCCGGTTGTTGCTCAGGTGCAGGTGCAAAAAACCTTCGCGGCAGGCGATGAAGGCGCGCAAGCGGGGTTGTTCGCTGTCGCCCAGATAACGCCTTGCACGGTCGAGTGCGTCTTCCGCAGCCGGCCAGTCGCGCTGGTTCAGGTAAGTGGCCGCCATGTCGGCCCATATTTCCGACAGTGCCCAGGAGTCGGCCAGGCTTTCCAGGATTCCGATGGCATGCCGCGCGTGTAGCAGCGACTGGTCGTATCGATGCCACTGATTTTCCAGAAAAGCGGCACTCTGGTGATAGGAAAGACGGATATCGAAGGGGCTGCGCGGCGTAATGAGGCCGGAAAGTTCGCCCAGTGCCGCTTTAGCCTGCTCAAAATCGGTGAATACCCAACGCGCCAGGTTATCACTCAAACGCCGCAGGAGGGTAACGTCGGCATTTGAAGTATTCGATTTGAAATCAGGAGCGCTGTTCATAGTATTCTATTCGCCCAAAAGTGGTTGGGTGAGCAAAGTAAACCGTTTTTTTGATAAATCAGGTATCCCGGAAACCTTATTCGTTATTCGGGTCGGCAGGCGGAATACCCGTTCCGATGCGCAGCCAGAAGGAACCGCCGTGCCTTTCCACGTCTTCCAGGTTGGGATGTGCCCACATTTCATCAATGATATGCCGCAACTCCGGGTCTTCGGAAATAAAGAAATTGGGTAGTATCGGAACGTATTGGTGCGGATTTGCGAGCAAAAACGCTGCCAGTACGTACTGTTCCGAATAAAAGCGGTCGCACATGAACTGCGGATAGTCGTACGGAATGTAGATATCGTGGATGTGCACGACGACACCTTTTTTCAACTCCGGCATCACTTCCATAAAAAAAACAGTCGCGTCGGAATTAGGAAAAACCCGGTGGGAGTTGTCCACAAACAATACGTCGTTTTCTTCCAGATCGTGCAAAAACGTGTTGTCGAGTTGCTCGAACGGGGTGCGTATTACCTTGTCGGCCAGATGATCGATCTCGGCGCGCGGAAACGGGTCGATGGAAATGATCTGCATATCCAGTCCAAGGTCCTTTTTGGCTTTGTGCGCCACTTTGGTAGAGTTACCCGATCCGATCTCGATGTACCGTTTGGGCTTCAGTTCGGCCAGCAACGTGTACAAAGCCATAATATCCAGGCCCGGCAGAAAACCATTGTTCCAGCCCGGCTCGCTGGGGTCTTTCACAGCATCCGCCTTTTTAATGGATTGCAGTTGTGTTTTGTACTGGAAAAACTTGTGCAGCCATTGTTCATATTCCGGCCGGTTGGAATTGACAACGAAATTCAGGTGTGCATGCGGCGGCAAACCGTGTCCGTTACGCGGTTTGAACTGCACTTTATATTCCAGAAATAGGGTCTGAAAACGGGGGTTGAGAAAACGGTAAATTCTTTTGAGCATCGGATGTGCAGGTATTTTGCGAAAAAGCCGCGCAAAACTACTGCCCCTTTCCCGGATGCAAGGTGTTTTTGTTATAAATGTTGGCAATATGTTCGTCGTTACAGGCAAAATGAGCCTTTCTGCCGATACCGCTTCTGTATTTTACACACACACTGCGACGTTCGGAATTGCGCAGGCAGACGAAGTGAATGCCGGGCGGTCATAAAGCAACTGCTAACAGGTCTGCAAGAACTGTAATGCCTGTTTACGCTCTTTAACAGATCAATTAGATCCTTTAGCGGGTCGCGGACACCCGCTGAAGCCTGTTTTGCATCCCTCAGCAGGTCAAAAAGACTCGTTAGCGGGT
>JAKQJD010000276.1 GCA_029561355.1 Bacteroidota bacterium
TGCTGCACGACATCGGTAAAGTAGCCGAAGAAGAAACGGAACTTTCCCACGCACTGGTCGGCATGAAAATGTGCGAACAGTACGGCGAACATCCCGTCATCGTGAACGCTGTCGGCGCTCACCACGACGAGATCGAAATGAACAACATCATCTCGCCCATCGTGCAGGCCTGCGACGCTATTTCCGGCGCCCGCCCAGGCGCCCGCCGCGAGATCCTCGAAAACTACCTCAAACGCATCGGCGAACTGGAAGAAATCGCCATGGGCCACGAAGGCGTATCCAAAGCCTTCGCCATGCAGGCCGGCCGCGAACTCCGCGTGATCGTGGAAGCCGACAAGGTGACCGACCAGTACGCCGACGACCTGTCGTTCCTGATCTCGCAAAAGATCCAGGATGAAATGCAGTACCCCGGCCAGATCAAGGTAACGGTGATAAGGGAGAAGAGGGCTGTGTCGTACGCGAGGTAGTTATTGGTTATAAGTTATTGGTTATTAGGGTGGTAACGCTTAGGTTTTGTGCCGGGCGTTACCACTTTTTTTGCGGTAGCATTATCCGTATCGTATCGAAGCCCTTTCACGGTTTTGATGTGAAATGTATAGGAGGCGATGCAAAGATTTTGTCCGGTTTTGTCCGATTTTCACCTTTGACCGGTTTGCATATGGAGAGTAGTTTTGCGAATATTTAATTCATAAACAAACTTCATTATGACAAACTTCATTAAAACATTTCTGATTCCTTTTTTCTTGTTGGGCGTTTCGCTTCAAACGGTCAGTGCTTCCTGCTGGGTACGGAACGCCTCCGGCAAATGGTATTATTTCAAAACCTTGTGTTGTCATACTTTTATTATTCATCCGGAATTGGGCGAAGATTGTTACAATATCCCCGGGTCCTGTTGGGGGGCTTTTTCAGATGAAACAACGCAAGAGAACCTGTCAATGACACCGGAAGGAGTTCCTTCTCTTTCTTTTCTGAAAGAAATCAACCAATACTCCATTGAAATAAAGCCGGATGGCAGTGGCGAAATTTACGTGGATGGCGTAAAAGCAGTGACATTGACAGCGGAAGGGCTGGCCGATTTTTTCAAACAATCACCGGCCGTATTTTACGAATCCGCCGAACGGAAAACCACCACAAACGATGCGGCGGTACTGCTGGATGAATCCGGCGAAAAGATCGGTACGCTCGCTCCCGGGCAATCATCCGCAGGTAATGTAGTGCCACTTGGTAAACTGGACGAGCAGCAGGTGGGCATGATCAAGCGCCTGAGTGAAGCCGGTAAAAAAGCGCCTGTGGAAAAATATCAATTCAGCATTGCTCCCAATCCTTCCGCTACTCAAACAACCGTGAATGTAACGCTTTCAAAAAAATCATCCGGTACGCTGTACGTCGTCGATATTTTCGGGGTGATCAAAAATCAAAGTCAGCAGTTGCTGGAGCCCGGCGCCAATCAAATTAAAATCGACTTGCAATCGTACACGCCGGGGACTTACATGATACTGCTGGATATGGGCGATTCTGCTGTTAGTGGGAGTTTTATAAAGTACTGAACGGGGATGCGCTCGCTTGCATTTAGGTGCTCCAAACATTATATTTGCAAGGATTTAAAACGCACTTTATTATGTATACCCATCAGCCACCCCCGGACGAATCCTTCCATTCTGTGGATTTTACACAAACCCAATACCCGGTTTCTATTGTCAAAACACGTGCACAAATCGCCGATGAATATGGCATCAGCGTCCGCACTTTATACAGATGGTTAAAAAAACATCATATTGAGGTGCCTTCCGGTGTGTTAAAACCTGTACATCAAATCCTGATTTATCAGGCTTTCGGAGCTCCGGAAAAGTAACTGTAGAAAAATATTTCAGGTCATAGTTGGTATGTTGCCAACTATGACCTGACTTGCTTTATAATATACGCTCCAAATTAAAACTATTTCCCCAACTCGATCACCTGCACCGACCCTGCCGGCACCTGGATCTGTTTCAAATCCGAAATCACACTGTCATCCAGCACGTTTTTCCCTTTCATAAAACCGCCCAGTCGTTCCGCAAAACGCGCCGTACCCAGCGTTTTTGCCTGTTCGTTCTGGCTCACGATCACCATGACCGATTGTGTATCCGTGTGTCGGAAATACACGTAAATACCGTCCTGCGGCAAAAACTGGGTGAGTTTGCCGGTTTGTAATGCTGCGCTTTTCTTGCGGTAATTCGCCAGGTTTTTGACAAAATTGAAAGCCTCGTTTTCCTGGGCCGTTCTGCCGGCGGCCGTGAATTTGTTTTCCTTGTCGCCCGGCCAGCCGCCCGGAAAATCGCGCCGCACTTCCGCATCCGACGGATCTTTGAAGTTTTTCATCAACACCTCGGTACCGTAGTAGAGTTGCGGAACGCCGCGCAGGGTGAACAATAAAGCGATACCCTGTTTGTATTTCTTCATATCCTGGCCGATGACCGAAAAGAACCGGTTCTGGTCGTGGTTGTCGAGGAAAGTCAGGTTGAGGTCGGGATTTTCATAAATCATATCCTGCGCGAACATGACGGAAAGGCGGTTGAAGCCGTGGTCCCAGTCGAATTTTTCATTCAGCGCATCATTCACGGCATAGTAAAAAACGAAGTCGTTGGGCGAGTTACAGTTGCTTTTGAACGGCAGGTACATGTTGTTGCGCACAAAAAAGGCTTGGCTAACTGGTGTTTTTACCGCATTTTCAGCGGTGATAAACATGCCTGGATGTTCATCCAGAAGGGCCTGGTTACAGCGATTCATAAAATCCAGGTCGTTGTACTGGTAGGTATCCACGCGCCAGCCGTCGATGCCGAAGAACTCCACCGTCCACAGCGCGTGTTGAATCAGGTAGTTGGCTACGAACGGATTGTGCTGGTTCAAATCGGGCAGGAAGGGCACGAACCAGCCGTTTTGCTGTACGTTAAAATCACTTTGGTTGCCGTGTACCAGATCGATCACGGCGTCGTCGCGGTAGGAAGTGTTGGTGTAGGTATCCCACTGGTTAAGCCAGTTTTTCATGGGCAGGTCGCGCAGAATCCAGTGGTTGATACCCACATGGTTGTACACGGCATCCTGCATGATTTTCAGGCCTTTGGCATGTGCGGCGTCGATGAGGCTTTTGTAGGCAGCGTTACCGCCGAGGCGTTTGTCTACATTATACTGGTCCGTGAACCCGTAGCCGTGGTAAGCCGAGCGCATGGCGCCGCCTTCGTTGGTTTGGGGCTGGTTGTTTTCGATGACCGGATTGAGCCAGAGCGTGGTAATACCCAGGTCGGTAAAATAATCGAGGTGGTTTTGAATGCCCTTCAGGTCGCCGCCATGGCGGAGGTAAGGATTCGCACGGTCGGACATCGAATCGGCCATGTCGGCAAATTTGTCGTTCGCCGGGTCTGCATTCGAAAAACGGTCAGGCAGGATCAGGTACACCAGGTCTTTCGACGTGATCGTTTGCGGGTGCTGGTCGCGTATCTTTAGTTCGTACGGCCGTGTGATTTTGACCGTTTCAGCCACCATCTTTTTACCGCGTTTCACCTGCACGGATTTGCTCAGTTCGAGGTTAAACGTGCCGGCTTTCGTTTCCGGCGCTAGGTACAGATCCACAAACAGGTAATTCGGATTTTCCACTTCATACACCTGCCGGATGTGCACGCCGGGATAACTGACGCTCACGGCCGAGCCCTTCAGATCTTTGCCGTACACCAGCAACTGTAGTTCGGGGTTTTTCATGCCCACCCACCAGTTGCTCGGGTCAACACGTTGAATGACAGGGTTTTGTGAAAAGGCCTGCGACATCAGCAGGCAAAAAAGAAGGAGAGGAAATGTACTTTTTATCATGGTAGTTATCTGTTATCGGTAATTAGTTATCAGGGTTTTTCAGGCCGGAATGAGGGAATGCAAATGTACTTTTTTCCCCTATTCCAGCCTGAAAAACCCTGATAACTAATAACTAATAACCGATAACCAATAACTAACTGGCAGGCCGCTCCGGCGCCGGCGCGCTCGCGTGGTAGTCACGTTGCACCCGGTGGGCGTAGTCGTCAAGCAGTTCGAACACACGCTCGCGTTTCTGCGACTGTACGATCAGGCCGATGTGGTTGGTCATATCGTACATGCGCCAGGCGATTTCCGGATCGTTGAACTGGGTCGTGTCCGGGTTTTCCTGGCGGGTGAGGGAAACGATGATACCGGAGTAGTCGTTCCGAATTTTCGGCAATTCGTATTTTTTACCGCTGGCAACGGCCACTTCCAGCCGGGCCCATTCGTACCACAGGTTGATGCCGGAGGAGGCTTCCACCATTTCGGCCAGGTGCGCGCCGCCGACGCGGGAGGCCGTTTCGAGGAAATAAAACTCCCCGGACTCCCGGTTTTTTATGAATTCCGTGTGGCTGGCGCTGTATTTCATGCCGAAAGCATCCATTACTTCGGCGTTGAGTTGAATGAGTTTTTTCTCGTCATCTGAATCGAACGGCACGGTCGCGCTGCGGAAAATGCCGCCGCCGTGCGCTACTTCGAACGGCGTAGACAGATACTGGGACACCCGTGAAAAAATAATTTTCCCGCCTTCCGAAAGGGAATCGACATGGTACACGTCGCCGGGTTTGAACTGCTCCACGAGGTAGTGGTGGCGTTCGCCGCCGAGTTTTTCCAGGTGCGCCCACAGTTCCTCCACCGAATAGATCTTTTTCATGCCGGTGGCCGAAGCCTGGCCGCGCGGTTTGACGATCCACGGCGCTTCCACACGTTGGGTGAACTGGTGGATGTCGTCGTCGTTGAACAACGAAGAAAAAGCGGGAACGGGAATACCCGCATCGGCAGCGGTAATACGCATGGCGAGTTTGTCGCGAAAGTGGCGGGCGGTCGTTTGACCCATGCCCGGACTGCGGAAATGCTCGCGCAGGTAAGCGCCTTTTTCCACGTCGAAATCGTCGAGCGCCACGATGCGATCGATCTTGCGGGAGCGCATCAGCCAGGCCAGGCCTGCTGCTACGTCTTCCATATTCCATTCATTCTCAGGGCCTTGCTCCACGAAAAAGATGTCGTCGAGCGCCTCTCTTGCCCAGGGTTTGTGCTCCAGTTTTTTGGAAGTGACCAGGTAAACGGTCGCGCCGGCGGCTTTCATGCCGCGCAGGAAATCATTGCCTTTAAAATAACTGGCAATACAAATGAAAGCTACAGGTCTGGACATACGATGCGGGTTTGTTCATTAATTCTGGCAAAAAACGTAAAAAGTTCGCAAACGAAAGACGCGGAAGGTTTTTTACGGTAAAATATTTTTGAATCAGGGGAAAATACCGAATCAGGATGGGTGTTTTAATTTTGAGCGGCTCCGCCGCTCGAAGGAGGATGGGAACGCGGATTGTGCGGATCATGCGGATTAATATTGATTGCGGACTGTGATTTTTGACTATGATTCCAATATGATTTATATGATGGCCATGATTACCACTCGATGCAATCATGGCCATCATATAAATCATATTGGAATCATAGTCAGCAATCATCGTCAAGCAAGTGGCCGTCAGGCCACAAAAAATCCGCATTAATCCGCATGATCCGTAAAATCCGCGTCCCCAAAATCCCGGTTCAGAGTTGTAAGGCCCGCCTTCTCACCTTCACCTGCAACGCCTTCTCCACCGGTTTTTCCGCCCACAACACCAGGTACCCACCGCCGCCTGCGCCGCTGAGTTTCCAGCCCAGCGCCTGATCGCGGTACTGATCGATCATGTGAAAAATACCATCGTCGACCATATTCGGGAACATAGCGATTTGCGCTTCAAATGAGCGGCGGAAATGTGTGCCGAACGCCTGCGTGTCCATGCGCAACGCCGCTTCCCAGCAGCCTTCAGCCGCGTCGGCCAGTGCCCGGGCACCTTCTGCATCGATGTGCGTGTCGGCCAGCACGTCGTATTCCAAGGTGCGCGGACCGAGTGTTACCAGGAAGAGGTGCTGCTCCAGCCATTGCATAATCGCTTCATCATGAACACTTTCGATACGTTCGGGCCAATAAGAGCCGTTGAAGTGCGAGCGGTTGAGTCCCGGAAACACGATACCGATGCTATCCTGCGAACCGGCCACTTCCTTGGTGCCTGGTGGATTTTCATAAGCGAACAGCATACGTGCCAGTTGCTCCGGATCGCCGGTGGGCAGGGCCGTGCGCCAGAGTTCGATGGCTTTTTTGCGGGTGCTGGTGGCCATACCGCTGCGGAAATTAAAATCGTAGTTGGGCTCGATGCTCACCGTCAGTACCGGACCCGGGTAATGGCACGATACCCAGGGCTGGTCGAGCCAGCCGCCGGCCAGGTCGATACGGAACGGAATGGTGCACTCGACGCGAAGCGCAGTGGTGCTGCGCGCAGGCAGGTCGCCCGCAGGCTCCCGTCGCGATACGATGTATTGGATACCTTTTTCCTGGCAAAGCGTTTCCTTGGAGGGTGTGTGTCCGTCTTCGTTGACAAAAAAAATGTCGGGCCGGATAACATCCAGTTCCGACAAAAAATCCATGATGCCGACACCGGCATTTACCGTTACCTCCCGCACGCAGGAAAGCGCGGCGAGCATAAAGCGGCGTTCGTCCTGCGAATTGACCGGATAACGCCCTTTGAGGTGGCACACGTTCTCGTCGGAGCCGATGCAGACGTACAGGTCGCCGAGTTGCGCGGCTTCCTGCAGGAAAGCGACGTGGCCGCTGTGCAGCAGATCGAAGCAGCCCGTCACCATGACTTTTGGCCGCATTTCGTTTATTTGGGAAGGTTCCTTGTCCAGCATTTTCTTTTTGCGGTATTTTTCAGCCACAAAGTCAGCAACAAAATTCTTCATTCTCAACCTTTCCGTTCTGAAAAATCTTTCGCCGGCATTTTATCTTTCCTTATTGACGTTGTCGGGGCTCTATCTCGCCAGTTTATTGCTGCGTTTCAACGGACTGTACGGGCAGGACGCGCACGAGTATTACCGGCAAGCCGTGGAATTGCACAACCGGATGCAGGGTATTGCCGGCGCGGCGCCGGGGCTGGGAGAAGCGCAATTTTCGGGCGGGTATCCCCTCGCGGCGGCCTTGCTGATGTGGATAATCCCATATCCCTCGATTGCTTTACAAACCGTGTCCCTTTTGTCGGCCGCGCTGTCGGTCTGGTTTTTTTATCAATGCCTGCGACTATTAAGTCCCGGCGCTCATGCCAAAAGCAGGGTAGTTTTTACCATACTTACCCTGATGCTGGCGCCTTATTTCGTACGGGCCGGCATGAGCAGCATGTCTGATGGGTTGGGGTTGGGGCTGATGCTGGGGAGTTTGCATTGGGGTTTGCGGGTGGTGTATAAAGGACGTGCGAAGGATGCCGTGATTGCAGTTGTTTTAATGGCATTTGCCGTCACGACGCGTTATGCGCTGGCTGTTTTGTTGCTTCCGCTGGTGGCTGCCATGTTGCTGACGCTCTGGCGTTACCGGAATTTTGGCGGCATTTTGGCAATGCTGATCGCCGGTATACTCTCCATTTTGCCGCATTTCTGGCTGAAAAACGGCGTCGCGGTAGAGATGGACCGGCACTGGTCGGTATGGTATTTTTTTCAAAACGCCTTTGTTACGGAAAACGGTACCTCGCATTACACGTTTCCGAATATCCTGTATGTACTTTTTCCGCTGGCGCATCCCGGTTTTTGCCTGCTGCTGCCGGGTTTGTTATTGTTGTCCAAAAAAACAGACATAGTGCTGCCTTCCAAAAAGGTGCTGATCGCCTGCCTGGTTTGCTACCTGCTGCTGCTCGGTGGATTGCCGCACCAGAATTTGCGATTTTTGCTGCCAGCGTATGCCATAGTTTTGCTGCTGTTTTTTCCAGCCTGGGACCGCATGTTCGCCTACGGTTTTTACTTTTTTAAACGGCTCACCTGGTCGATCCTGGCATTGGTGCTGGCTATTCAACTCGTTTCAACAGTGTATATCCTGAAACCGACGCTGCAACGCGCCTGGCTTGAACACGATATCGCCTGGGCACTGCCGCTTGAGTTAAAGGCGGGAAATGCCACCGTTTACACCTTCGATCTCGACATAGCGTTGCGTACCTATTATCCTGATATCCAGTGGAAAAACATGTGGATTCAGCGCTACGATACTTTTCCTGCCGGCAGTTACGTGCTCTTCAATGAACCGCTGCTGCGGCCGCAATGGGAAGGCAAAACCCCAATGCTCAACTGGGATCATATAAAAGAAACGCACCGGTTGCATCTCGTTCAGGAATTGCCGGGTGGCTGGAACCTTTATTTGATGAAAGAGTTAAGTGATGAATGATGAATGATGAATTTTTGCCCTACAGGTTTTTATAAGCATCTTTGCGGCCCTCCCCAAAATGCTAGATCGAAGCGGTGTACGCTACGCCTCTCACCGTCTCACTCTCTCACCGTCTCACTTCTCTTATCACATGTCTCGTATTCAAACCGATATTCTTGTGCTTGGCTCCGGTATAGCCGGCCTTACCTTCGCCATCAAAATGGCGCGACAATTTGCTGATCGTCAAATACTTGTGCTGACCAAAACCGTAGAGGGAGAAAGTAATACGCGTTACGCTCAGGGCGGCGTGGCGGCTGTTTGGGACGATGTGAAAGACAATTTCGAAAAACACGTAGCCGATACGCTGGATGCCGGCGACGGGCTGTGCAAGGAAGATGTCGTTCGTATTGTGGTGGAAGAAGGACCGGAAAGGGTGCGCGAAATCATAGAATGGGGCGCACGTTTCGACAAGGAAAAAGGCAGCGAAGAATACGATCTGGCACGTGAGGGCGGGCACTCCGAACACCGCATCCTGCACTACAAGGACCTGACCGGCTGGGAAATGCAGCGTACGCTCATGGAAGAGGCCGCGCAATACCCCAACATCAAGGTGCTGGAACATTACTTCGCGCTCGACCTCATTACACAGCACCACCTGGGCCGCATGGTCATCCGCGTGACGCCCGATATCGAATGCTACGGCTGCTATGCGCTCAACAAGCAAAACGGCGGTATCGACACCATTCTGGCCCGGGCGACCGTGCTGTGTACCGGCGGCGGCGGACAAGTATACCGCTCCACTACCAATCCGGTAATTGCGACCGGCGACGGCGTGGCCATGACATACCGCGCTAAAGGCCGGGTGGAAAACATGGAATTCATGCAGTTTCACCCGACGTCCCTGT
The DNA here is from genome assembly GCA_029561355.1 of Bacteroidota bacterium. Taxonomy (GTDB): domain Bacteria; phylum Bacteroidota; class Bacteroidia; order Chitinophagales; family Saprospiraceae; genus M3007. The sequence goes on from JAKQJD010000276.1 coordinate 9,169, forward strand.
TCAATCCGGCCGGTGAAAACCCTTCCTTCCTCGTATCGGAAGCCGTGCGCGGCCACGGCGCCATTCTGAAAAGCGCGGAAGGGGAAGAATTTATGCAACATTACGACCCGCGGCTTTCCCTCGCTCCGCGCGATATCGTGGCCCGCGCCATCGACTCGGAAATGAAAAAACGCGGTACGGATTGTATGTACCTCGATTGCCGGCACCTGGAAAAAGAAGATTTCATAGCGCATTTTCCCACCATTTATGAAAAATGCAAAAGCATCGGTGTCGATCCCATGTTACAGATGATTCCCGTGGTGCCTGCCTGCCATTATATGTGCGGCGGTATTATGGTGGATGAAGTTGGCCGCAGCAGCATCAGCCGCCTGTATGCGGCGGGAGAATGCAGCAGCACGGGCTTGCATGGCGCTAATCGCCTCGCGTCCAATTCGCTGCTCGAAGCGATGGTGTTTGCGCACCGTATTTTCCTGGACCTGAAAGACAAGGTGGCCCAGTGGGACTACCAGGAAAACGTGCCCGACTGGAATGCGGAAGGCACCACCGATCCTAAGGAAATGGTACTTATTACGCAGGGTATGAAGGAGTTGAAAGATATTATGTCGTACTACGTGGGCATTGTTCGCTCCAACGTGCGACTTCAGCGGGCGCAGGATCGCCTCTTTCTGCTGTACCGGGAAACGGAAGATTTGTACAAAACCACCACGATTTCCCCGCAATTGATGGAATTGCGCAACCTCATTACCATTGCTTACCTCATTACGCGCTCGGCCACGCACCGGCATGAAAGCCGCGGCCTGCATTTCACAACGGATTACCCGGGGCAATTGCCGTTTATTGAGCACTCGGTGTTGTAAAGGGTTGATGAGGGTTGATAAGGTTGATGAGGGTTGATATTCATCCACTCGATAAAGAATAGATTTTCATTTATTGGAGCGGCTGAATATCAACCCTCATCAACATTTTAAACCCCCACTACCGCACCAATCAGTGAGGCAAACATCCCCCTCCCGTCCGTATTCCCCAGCACATCTTCGCTGGCGCGTTCGGGGTGGGGCATCATGCCGAATACGTTGCGGCGGGCGTTGCAGATGCCGGCGATACCGCGGGCTGCGCCATTCGGGTTGGCTTCTGGCGTTACCTCGCCTTCGGGCGTGCAGTAGCGGAACAGCACCTGGTCGTTGCGCTCCAGTTCGTCGAGCGTAGCTTCGTCGGCGAAATAACGGCCTTCCGCATGGGCGATCGGCACTTTCAGCGCTTTATCCAGGTCCAGTTCGGCAGTAATGGCCGAATTGGTGGTCGTCGGCAATAGCCAGACATTGTCGCAAATGAACTGAAGGTTGGCATTGCGCAGCAAAACGCCCGGCAGCAAACCCGATTCGCACAAGATCTGGAAGCCATTGCAGATGCCGAACACGTATCCGCCTTCGTCGGCAAACGTTTTTACGGCCTGCATGATTGGAGAAAGGTGTGCTATGGCGCCGGCACGTACGTAGTCGCCGAAGGAAAAACCGCCCGGCAGCACCACGCAGTCGCCCGGACCGAAACCTTCCGGCAGACTGGTATTCTTGTGCCAGATTTTGACCACCTCTTGTCCCATCACGTCGCCCAGCACGTGGACCATATCGTCGTCGCAATTGGAACCGGGAAAAACGATCACGCCAAATTTCATTGGATGTATGATTTTGTGATAAATAATTTTTTTGGGTGTTGAGGGGTTGAGAATGTTGAGAGGTTGAGCGTACGTCCTCAACAACCTCAACCCCTCAACATTCTCAACCCTACACCACCGGGAATATTTGAATAAAGAACAAAGCCGCCAGCAGCACCAGGTGCAAAATTTCCGCCATGACTTTGCTGCGCAGCCCCTGAAAAGAAAATGCCAGGAAAATCCCTGCCGCTGCGGCCGGCAACAGAAAATGCTCCCAATGCCAGTCGGCACGCAGCAAAACCAGCAAACCGCCGGTAAAAAGCACCCAGTAGAGCGTTGTAATCGCCTTTTGCGTCTGGATGAGTTTTCGCTGGAAATACTGATTGATACCGAACACAAATACGAACAACAGCAATACAAGTAAAGCTGTTTTTAACAGCATAAGGGTATCGAAAGTGGCATTAAACCGGTATAACTGGAATATTTCACCGAATTGCAGCGACCGGAATTCGGTACCCCGGTTAATCCAGAAATACCACAGCCAGGTCAGGAATAATGGAGTGACAGCGCCAGTGAAAAATACGAGTTGTTCGCGCAGGTTGAAAGAACGCATCACCATGATCCCGCTGTAAGCCGCGAGCAACAGAATCAGCGCGGGAGGATAGAACAACGCCGCCACCGACATCCACAAGGCGGCGTCGAATACCAGCGCCGATGCCTGAGTTATTTTGTACGATTTGAACACCATGCGCAGGGATACCGGCACGAAAGTAGCGGCAACGAGCGGGGCCGAAATAAATAAAAACTCGGGTAAAACGCTGGTTACCAGCACATAAAACAGGCCCGGCAGCCAGTTTCGATCATTCATTAACCGAAACTCGTCGACCAGCCGGTTCACCATCAAAGCCTGCACGTACACCAGCAGTGCAGCCAGCAGCGCCGAATAAAAAGGCATATTTTCCGACCACGCAAACCACGATTTGTACAATGCGCTTCCATTGGTGGCCGGCCAGGGCGATATTTTTACCCAGCCCAGAAGCGCCGTCGCACGCGTCAGCACGAGGTAAAGTGCAAGAAAAATAGCGGTTGAAACCCGGTTGTTGCGGAAAATGGCGAGCACAATGATAGGGGCCGGGAGCAAAATGTGTGCGCTCCGTTCAGCGGGTGCGAAGTTCGGGAAAAGTGTCGGAGTTTGGAATGCTTTTGTCACTTTTATCGAGATCCTCAAATCCATAAGCGCGTTCCACCCTGCAAATCCGGGTGTGGTAGGCCGAATACCACTGCTCGCGGCCCGCTTGCTGCGCCAGCAGGTGCTCGCTGTTGCGTTTCCAGTCGCGGATGGCTTCCAGGCTTTCCCAATACGAAACGGTGATGCCCAGGCCGCTGCGCGCCGACTCCACTCCCAGAAATCCGGGCTGACCGGCTGCCAGTTCTACCATTCGGTCGGCCGTGCTGCCATAGCCTTCGTCCACATCGGTGCGGAGCGAAGTGAAAATGACGGCGTAGTAGGGTGGGGCGGGCGTTTTTGCAATCATTCTTAGAGAAGTGAGAGGGTGAGAGGGTGAGAGAAGTGAGAGCCGACTTCGATTACACCTGACTAGGTTTGGCATTCGGAAGCAGGATATCAAGGGTATTTAGGCGTAATCGAAGTCGGCTCTCACTTCTCTCACCTCTCTCATTCTCTCACCTTCTTCTAGAGTATCGCTTCCGCTCTTCTCTCCGCCATCCGTTCCTTCATTTTCCTCCAGCTCGGGCCGATCAGCCGGTTCAGCCCTTTGTCCACCACATAGTGTGTAGCAATATTGGCGATACCGCGCAGGCGGGCAGGTACCGAGCCGAAAGAACGCAGACTGATGGAATAGCCGCCGTCGGTGTACTCGATATAGTGCCAGAATCCGGAAGGCATAAACAGCGATTCGCCGGGTTCCAGCATGACCTCGTAACCTTTTGCCTTGGCCAGTGCCGGGTATTTTTCGTAGTCGGGATTGTTCAAATCCACATAACTCGCCACGGTGAACGGGTGGCGGTACAGGTTGCGGCCCTGGTCGGGCGGGAACAAGAGCACACGTTTGCGGCCATGTATCTGGTTGAGGAAAACATGGCTCATATCGATATCGAAATGTAAGGCAACCTTGGAGCCTTCGCCGCCGAAAAACATAAAAGGCAGTTCGTCAACAAATCCGTCCATGATGGTGGGGATGCGGAAATCCTGCCGCAATTCCGGCGCTACCTTGAATATATTCCACAAAAAAATGCGCAGGTCGTTGGGACCTGATTCCAGAATTTCCAGGTATTCCTTAAAAGAAATCACCCGGTCGGGTTCCATGTATCCCTTGCCGGGTTTCGAATAGTTGTTGGAAACAACCGGTACGCGCAGTTGGCCGTGTTTATTTTTAAAATGTTCGATGGTCCATTTTTCACGGGCAGGCCAGGAAGCGGTCAGATCGGTGAAGATGACCGGTTTCATCGGGTGCAGGTACTCCTTTGAAAATTGCTCTGGAGTAAGGCCGGTTCGGCGTTCAACGGGTTGAAGTTCCAGCATACACTGTAATTTAGTTGTGAACGGAATGGATAGGCGCAGATTCGGAAGTCAAAGGTAAGTACGAAAATGCTTTACAATTCACAAGGTTGATGGCTTTTAGAATTCTTTTAAAAAATAATCGACTGTTTTTTTTGTTTAAATGCCTGTATACCAAATATTTATACAAATATTTGAACATGCCCGCATTAAACCGTTCCTTTGCGGGCAATTCGGCAGCCCCCGTTTCAACAGAGATATGACAATAATCATTACCGATCAAAATACGCCCGTTGCACAGGTTATTCCGCTCGTGCAGGATGAGCGTTTGAAAGAAATCCTGGCCGGCCTGGCGCAACGCGCCGGTGTCGATGCCGCCACGCTTCAGCAGGATTTTCGCGCCGAACCCAAGGAGGGCCTGATCCTCTACCCCGCCGGGCAGCCGGATAGCCGACTGTATCTGCTGGGGCTGGGAAAAAAATGTTCATTTTCTGACTTGCAGGCAGCATTTCGCTCCTTCAGTCACCGATTCAAGGCAAAACTGCCGCAAAATATCGGTATCGATTTGCGCCAGTTTCCTGTTGCCGACATACCACGCCTCACGGAAGCCGTTCTGACGGGTATTTCACTCGGGCTTTATGAAATCGGCCGCCGCTTTCGTACCGGAACGGAAGACAAACCTGTACCGGAATTTAGCGCCGATCATTCGCAAGTGACCATCCTGGTGCCTTCGGAAGCTGTGTTTGCAGCCCATCCTGCCATTCAGCGTGCACAGGCTTTCGCCGGAGCCGCCAAAAACATCCTCGATCTGATGAATGCCCCGGGCAACTTCAAAACGCCGCTGATGCTGGCTGACTGGGTGACCGAACAAGGCCGGGAATGCGGGTTCAAGGTGCGGACCGTTCATGTGGAAGATATTGAAAAAGAAGGACTTGGCGCGTTGTACGCTGTCGGAAAAGGCAGCCCGAACCCACCCGTGCTGCTGCTGCTGGAGTACGGTGAAAAATCGGCGTCCACCCCCGTATTCGGGCTCGTCGGCAAAGGTATCACCTTCGATACCGGCGGTATCAGCCTGAAACCTTCCGCTAATATGCATTACATGAAAAGCGATATGGGCGGCGCGGCAGCGGTCCTCGGCGCATTCATGGTAGCGGCACAATTGAAATTGCCGGTACGGCTCATCGGCGCTATTCCTGCCGCGGAAAATATGGTCGACGGAATCGCCGTCAAACCCGGCGACGTAATCACCACTTACTCCGGTAAAACGGTGGAAGTGACCGATACAGATGCAGAAGGCCGCCTCGTGCTGGCCGACGCACTGGCGTATCTTCTCAAGGAAGAAACGCCAGGGGTGCTGATCGACCTGGCCACCCTTACCGGAAGCATCATCCGCGCCATCGGCACCCAGGCCGCCGGACTTTTTACGTCCAGCGACGAACTGGCCGCCGCACTCACTACCAGCGGCGATGCCTGTGGCGAACGGCTCTGGCGCATGCCCATGTGGGAAGAATACGGCAGCGACCTGAAAAGCGACGTAGCCGACCTGCGCAACTATACGGGTAAACCCATGGCCGAAAGTATTTCCGCCGCCAAATTCCTGGAGCATTTTACCGCCGCGCACCCCGTGTGGGCGCACCTCGATATTGCGGGAATGGCTTTTGCTGACAGTGAATTTGCTCAAACCAAAAGCGCTACCGCTTACGGAATCCGCCTGCTCACCGAATTTGTAGAGCATTGGACTGCGACCCATTCTTCCACCGACTAGTTGTGCCTGTATGAAGTTACTGCTTTTGAATCTGATCGCGCTGCTGTACCCGCTCTTTCCCGAAACGGCGGAATTGCGCCCACCCGCACCGACACCTGCCCCCCAAACGGTGCATGATGAAGGCAAAAGGCCCAAAAACATCATTTTGCTCATCGGCGACGGCATGGGACTCACACAAGTTTCGGCCGGCATGTACGCGCACAAGGACAAAAAACTGAATATCGACCAGTTTCCTGTGACCGGCCTGAGCCGTACCCATTCTGCGAAGAACCTCATCACCGATTCTGCTGCGGGCGCTACGGCTTTTTCCTGCGGCTGCAAAACAGTCAATGCCTACATCGGCGTCGACGCGAAAAAGAAACCCTGCTTCACCATTCTCGAACAGGCTAAAAAAGAAGGGCTCGCCGTCGGGCTGGTAGCCTCCTGTAGTGTGACGCATGCCACACCTGCTTCTTTTATCGCGCATGTAGGCGACCGGGCTGAAACGGAAAATATCGCCACATTTTTCCTTGAGACGGAAGTCGATCTGCTTATCGGCGGCGGCATGAAATATTTCAACCAGCGCAAAACCGACCCGCGCAACCTCGTGCAGGAACTGACACAAAAAGGTGTGGTGGTGTCCGATTTTTCCAAACAGGCTATTACGGATTTGCGCCCGGATCTGAAACACCCGCTCGCCTGGTTTTCCGCCGAAGGTGAACCGGCTTCCGCCCTGAAAGGCCGCGATTACCTGCCGGCAGCCGCCCGCCTCGCGCCGGTTTTTTTGAAACAACGCAGCGACAAAGGCTTTTTTATGATGCTCGAAGGCTCCCAGATAGACTGGGGCTGCCACGACAAGGACGGCCCCCGGGCTGTGGCCGAAATGCTTGATTTCGACCTGGCCATCGGCGCCATTCTTGAATTTGCCCGGCAGGACGGTGAAACACTCGTGATCATCACCGCCGACCACGAAACGGGCGGCATGACGCTCGAACAAGGCACCGGCCCCGATACCCTGGCGATCAACTTCAACACCAACTACCACACGGCCTGTATGGTGCCGGTGTACGCATACGGGCCGGGCTCCGAGTTGTTCGGCGGCATGTATGAAAACACGGCTATTTATACGAAAATGATGGAGTTGTTCGGATGGGGAAACGTACAACCGACCCCCGGTTCGGTTAAAAAGTAACTGATCCGGAGAAACGTACAACCGAACCCCAGTTCGGTTACTTTTTAACCGAACTGGGGTTCGGTTGTACGTCATTTCCCCAGATACGTCCTCAAATCCGGACACGCATCCAGGCATTCCTTGTACGCCGCCGTTTTTCCATACCGTTTTGCCCACATCCTGAACATCGGAGACGCCACGCCGCCTTCATTCCCGCCGCCGCGGCGCATGGTCATCCAGCGGTCGCGACGGTCGCACTCGGCCAGCATGTAGAAGGCGCGTGCTGCCAGTTCGGGATCGGGGTGGTTGGCCAGCGATTTTCGGAAAAATTCAGCCGCGCGGGTGCACCGGTAATACATCTTTCCATATCGGGTAAGGGCGGGCCGGCCGCTCAGGTAAGTCGGCCCCCTGCGGTGCGGATCGGGCGCGTCCGTTTCGCTGCTGCTGCCCGAAAATGAAAGCATACCGTCGGCGCGGCCCCAGTAGGAGCACTCGAACCAGGCATTCCCGAGCAGGTAGAAGTTTTCGGCCCGTTTGGCCGGATTTCGGGCGGCTTCCTCCTGCAAATCCAGCATTTTTCGGACAATCATGTACTTGTTGTTGCGCGGCAGTGGGGGCAAACTATCCGCCGCGATCAGGTTAACGGAGCCGCAAAGGTCCTCGTCCCAATAGGCATTTCTCCCGTTCCAGTAGGCCGTATCTATTTGAGCAAATTCCCGGACGCATCGTTTCAGGTCGCCGTCGCGCAGGGCGAAGGTGCCTTTGAGATCGTGTATTTCTTCAGCGGTGGGAACAGGACTTGCCATATTACCCCTTTCATAATTTGACCACTCACTCAGGCTTTCTCCTAATTCCACGCCTTGAAAAGGCTGGGTGATAAAATCCTGGAAAGGTGTTTTGTTCTTGTTTTCAATCAGTCGTTCCAGTGCTTCCAGGTCCTGAAAAGTGGCCAGATTGTCGTAAAAAGTAAGGATTCCATTCCCCATCCAGAAAAACTCGGTACGAGTAGCGGTATGCTCCGAGGCGCGACCGAATAACAATCCCGCCGTCACCACATCTTTTTTAAACCAGAAAGCGTGGCTCAGCGTCAGGTAAATCCGGCTGAGTTGCCGCTCCGGATCGGCCATGAGGGCCGTGTTTTTCCGGATAAAATTCAATCGTTCAAACAAAGCAGCCTGGGTGGAAACGAGGCGTACGTCGGCGCGCAACGGCAACAGCAGTGTTTCCTGTATTTTCTTTTGCAGGCGCCATCGGGCGTCGCTTGTGTCGGATATTTTTTGAAGTGTTCGCCAGGCATCCGTATAGCGCTGTTCCAGGTAATACAGGTGCGATACGGCCAGTTGAAGAAATGGCGCCAGGCTCTTGTTGTTGCGTTGTTTTACAGCCAGTTGGGTGATAAAAGTGCGCACTTCGCGCAGATAGGCCTTGTCTTTTTCCGTGTTAAGGCGGTTCCAGCGGTCCATTTTCCGGTCATAATGCTCGTCCCAGTCGAAGTCGGGCCGGAAAGAATGCCAGGCGTCCATTCCGGTCAGCCGGGGCGTGAGAATCCAGTCTTCCAGTTTATTTATCTCCCGCGTCATGAGCAGCGGCAGGAAGGGCGATTTCGGGTCGAGCCGTGCGATCCGCTGTATTTCCGGCAGGGCTTTGCCCGGAAACTGAATATCGCGCAGGGTCAGCACGGCTGCTTTTTCATGCGCATTACGCGCAAATACCAGGGCTTTTTCGGCCGATTTGGAATTGAATAACTGAATGACGCGCAGGCGTTTGCTCTGGCAACGATCAAACACCAGTGCCAACTGGTAATTGGCTTCACCGGCATTATCATTCACTTCCGCTACCTTGAGCAGCGCCCAGGGCAGCAGCACGGTTTTGTCTTTGTCAGGATTGAAATATCGCTTGTAAACCTGCCGGATGGAATCTGCGGCGCCTTCCCCGGCCTGGTAATACAGGGTGTTGATACGCTGGTAGGCCCAGCGCTTCCGCAAAAACGCGTCGGGCGCCGATGCCACTTGTTGTGCTGCTTCCCCTGCCAGCCGGGCTCCTGAAACGGAATCCCGCTGAAACCAGTTTTGATAATACTCCGGCTCATCCCATGGATCGCTGCCGGATTCAAACTGCTGGAATTCGAAACGTTTGGCAAAATCCAGGTAATACAATGCAGCGGCGTGCGCCGGTTTTTGGAGGGCTTTCAAAAAAGTGTTGCCGGGTAAAAACTCGTGCAGCGTCCGGGTTTGATAGGCGGTAGTAAATGAATCAGCCGAGGTGCCGTAAATGACCTCATAAATGTCTTCGGGATCAATATTCTTACCCAAATAATCCTGCCATTCCCGGCAATTGCGTCGGTAATCATTCAAGGTATTACTTTCTCCGGCGTGCCAGCCTTCGTCGTAATCCGTCGGGAAAAGATACTTGAACGTGTAAAAAAAAGGCTTCAGGCCCGTGCTGTCGTTGCCCATTTCGGGGTTGAAAAACACGGCGCGCGTGTCTACCCATCCCGGCTCGTCATAACAGGAACTGACCCGGTTGCAGGGACTGATGGCGATCAGCAAACTAAAAACCAGCGAGAATCGGAGGTACAAGTCTTTCATATTGCGCTATTTTGGTGGTGTCCCAGTCGAAAAACAACAGCCGGCTGTCCGGACTCATGAGGGGTTTGATCAGGGGTGTAGCGGCAATAACGGCGGCTTCATCGGGCAGGTCGAGGCGCACGAGGTCGCCTTCGCGCAGGTAATCGCCGCTCCAGGCCGTGTCGCGGCGGATGCGGTACAGGTTGCTGCCGGCCGTATGGAAGTACGCCGTATCGCTCAAGGTGCCGGCATCCCAGCCCGACAGTAGTCCCCGGAACTCCCCGCTGCGGAACCAGGCGCCCCAACTGAACACCGGTAATGCCACGTCGAGCGGCAAGGGGTATTCGGGCTGGTCTTTTAAGTAGCCTTCCAGTAGTGACAGGTCAAAAATGGCGTTCCGGGTGGCGGTGTCGCGCGGACTGCTCATGTTGTAACACATCAGCGTGCCGCGCTGCACGGGCGGAATACCGTTGTCCTTGCGGTCGCGGAACTGGTGCAGCCGCACGGTGCAACTGAGGGTGCACGCCTGCGCGACCGGCTGTTTTTTAAATGTTTCCAGAAAATGAAAATAGGCGTCGCGGGTAGCGGGCGTCCAGTCGCAGTCGATCTGGATTTCAGGAACAAATTTTCCGGCCCATACCTGCTCGAAACTGTCACGGTGGCTCTCCAGCCATTGTTGCATCGGAGCATCGGCCTTGGAGTATGCATTCGACCATGCGCTTCCGGCAAGTTCACTTAGCCGGGCCTGAATTCTGCGGGCTATTTTCACCGGAAGAGAATCCAGTTGCTCCCGTTTGCTTTGGTTAAAAACGCGATTAGTAATAAAAACGACTGGAACGATGGGGCGTTTTACTTCCGTATAACTGACATTCAGGCCACCGACCGGCACGGGCCCGCCGTAGCCGGCGCTGTAATCCACGTCGAACAGGCGCAGAAAAACCGGTGCATTCGCGCCACTGTAAGGCATGAGGGAATCGCCGGACAATACGCCGGGTTCCAGGGTGGTTTTCCAGTAATAATAGGAAACGGAAGGAGGGGAATCGGGGCCTTTACGGGTACATGTCCACAAGGCAAGGGAAAGCAGGAAAAACAGGAAAATTCGGGACATAGGACGGCTAAAGGTTGCAACAAAGTTAGGCAAATGAAATGCACATTCAGTCGCCTTATCTGCACTTTAACCGTCGTTTTTCTCCTCGTTCTTGCGAAGTGTGGTGAGGAGACCAGCCCTACCCCCCAAAAATGGACTGGTCCCTCGCCCACGGGCTTAAGGCCGCATTCGGCCCTAAATTATTTTAGCGGGTGTATAGACCCGGATTCTTTAAAAACGTCACTTTCCCCGGCACAAAAATTTATTGTTGGGAAGATTCAAGATAAACTCAGAGACAACTACTATGCCAATTTTGTCTTTTGATTTGCTAAAATCGGACAAATTTTTCAGGCAACTTTATTCCGGCACAATGAAAATCCGGCGGCAGTGACAATTTGAATAGGTGTGTCTGACATTTTGTCGGGTTGCAAGGTCGTGGCACGTCCTTTGGGAAACGCGGATTAAGCAGATGTTAGTGCGGATGCCACGGATTGGATTTGTGACAAGGCGGCTTCGGTATATTTCTAACGCCAAACTTCAACAGAACCAATCCGCGTACATCCGCTTTCCATCCGCGTGATCCGCGTTTCAGTGTTTCAAAATCCTAAATCATATGTCCATGCAGACTGGTACGATCTCCGTACAAACCGAGAACATTTTTCCGATTATTAAAAAATTCCTGTATTCCGATCACGAGATCTTTCTGCGCGAACTCGTGTCGAATGCCGTCGATGCCACCACCAAACTCCAGGCCCTCGCACGCAACGGCGAAGTGAAAGGCGAAATTGGCGATACGCACATCGAGGTGATTTGCGAACCTGATGAAAACCGCATTATTATCCGCGACCGCGGTATCGGCATGACTTCCGAAGAGGTGCTGAAATACCTCAACCAGATCGCGTTTTCCAGCGCCGGCGAATTCCTGGAAAAATACAAGGATAACAGCATCATCGGCCATTTCGGCCTGGGCTTCTACTCGGCATTTATGGTAGCCGACAAGGTGGAGGTTGCTACCAAATCCTGGCAGGAAGGCGCCGAAGCTGTGCGCTGGACCTGCGCCGGCGACACGTCTTTCACCATCGAAACGATAGAAAAAGCCGAGCGCGGCACCGACGTGATCCTGTACATCAATGAGGAGAACAAAAGTTTTCTCGATGAGTCCAAACTCGAAGGACTGCTGGTAAAATACTGCAAATTCCTGCCCATTCCGATCCAGTTCGGCTCCAAAACCGAAACGATCAGCACCGGCGAAGGCGAACTCCAGAAAGATGAAACCATCGAGGTTCCGAACATCATCAATGAAACGAGCCCGATCTGGAAAAAACAGCCGCTCGATCTGAAAGACGAGGACTACCTGGCGTTTTACCGCGAGCTGCACCCCATGGCGCCGGAACCCATGTTCTGGATTCACCTCAACATCGACTACCCGTTCAACCTGACCGGCGTGTTGTATTTCCCGAAACTGGGCAACGCGATGGAAGTGACCCGCAACAAAATCCACCTCTACTCCAACCAGGTGTTCGTGACCGACGACGTGCGCGACATCGTGCCTGAATGGCTGTTGCTCCTGCATGGCGTCATCGATTCGCCCGATATTCCGCTGAACGTGTCGCGCTCGTATCTGCAGGCCGACGGCAACGTGAAAAAAATCAGCGAGTACATCACCCGCAAAGTGGCCGATAAACTGAACGACCTGTTCAAAACCGACCGCCCGGCTTTCGAACAAAAATGGCGTGACCTCGGCGTTTTTGTGAAATACGGCGTCATTTCCGACAAAAAATTCGAAGACCGCGCCAACAATTTCACCCTGGTGGAAAATACCAAAGGCGAATTCTTCCTGCTGCCGGAATACAAGGATAAAATCAAGGCTAACCAGACCGATAAACACGAAAAAGTCGTGGTGATCTACACCAACGACCCCGAAGCGCACCACGCGCAGATCGTATCTGCGGTCGCCCGTGGCTACGACGTACTGCGCCTAGAAACGGTACTCGATAACCACTGGATACAGCACATGGAATACCGCTCCGAACTCGGACTGGTGTTCGTGCGCGTCGACTCCGAAACGGTCGACAACCTGGTGCAAAAAGACGAAAACCGCGAATCCATCCTGTCGGAAGAAGAACAAACGGCCGTAAAACACCTGTTCGAAGCGGCCGTAAAAGGCCAGGCAGGCGCTTCCGTAACTTTGTCGCCGCTCTCGCCCGACGAGGCGCCGGTGCTCATCACGCGCCCCGAATTCATGCGCCGTATGAAAGAAATGCAAAGCCTGCATGGCATGGGCATGGGTGATTTCGGCGACATGTACAACGTCGTCGTCAATTCCAACCACCCGGTCATCGTGAATAAACTGCTGAAAATCAGCGAGTCAGGCGAAAAAGAACACCTCGCCAAATACCTGCTCAACCTGGCCCTGCTGCAACAGGGTATGCTGCGCGGCGAAGCGCTGACGGGTTTCGTGCAGGCGACGCTGGGGAAAATTTAGAAGTGAGAAGTGAGAGAAAGTGAGAGAGTGAGAGATGTGAGAGAGTGAGAGATGTGAGAGCCGACTTCGAGTACGCCTCCTTCGCCCTATTCACCCGGCTACTGGGGCGAAGGAGGCGTACTCGAAGTCGGCTCTCACTCTCTCACTTCTCTTACCCTCTCACTCTCTTAAAAATCGCCTTCCGGCAGTTTTTCCTCCATCACTTTCATCGTCATACGCGCCACGACGCGTTCGTTTTTTCAGGTAAATTTTGAGGTACTCGTCCATCCTTTCGACGTAGAAGATATCCTCGGGGCGATACACAGCGCTCAGGTTGCAGCCTACCACCGCATATTCCGAATAGGCAGAAAACGCTGCATTGACCTCTTTCATTTTTCTTGTTGCCCTTTGATTTCTGTTATAGTTTTCTAAATATTTAGGAACTGCTCAACGCTTGGCTGCCGCTGTGCTGTCTGGTGGGCATCGGCTGTTCAGCGACAATATTCGGCAGCGTCATGTATGCTCCCGGTATCTACCCCTCAGCACTCAACTACTCAACAAAACATCACAATCATGAAATCAATTTTCCTTTCCTTCCTGCTGTCGTTCCTGTGGGTACTGACTGTCAACGCTCAACCCAATTGCGATGCGCCGGATGCCGTGCGCGCTTTTTACCACCGCGATGCGCAGCAACTGGCCGTGCGACTGATGCAACAGAACCCGCAGTTCCAGGATTCGGTCGAGATTCCCGATGAATTGTACAACCGATCCATGCGACTGTTGCTGGCCGTGTACAATGCCGTGCAACTGCACGAACGCGACACCGTGGTGGAGTGCCTGGCCATCCATACGTTTCAGCAGGTGAACATGAACGGCATTACTGTGGCCGTCAATAGTGGTGAAACCTGGGCGCAGAATTACATCAGCGGCATATTTCCAACGGGAAATGCCGATTTTGACGGACTTGTTACCCATTACAACCTGATTAATGCGGGGAGTTTTGAAATTGGCAATACGATTTACCTGTCACTGTTTTCGCATGAGGGGCTGAATACACCTGCGCTGGCCGCTCTTTTTCAAGGTGTTCCAGGGGTACAGTTTGCTGAAGTGGACACCGTAATCGGCGACGGAAACGATATTCAGGTACAGGAAACCCTGATTGAAGACGTCGAAATAACCTACACGGCCGCCTGGGGCGATTGCCCGTCGGGCTGCATCTACAGCCGCAACTGGAAATTTCGGGTAAAACTGGATTGCGGCGTGCAGTTCCTGGAGGTGTATGGCAGCGAACTGACTTCGGAAGTCAGTTGCAGCAATAGTTTTACCTGTGCAACCGAACCGCTTTGCCTCGACTGGCTGCGCGATACCGTGGCTTTTTACCAGGCGCAGTTTCCCGATTGCAACCAGCCTTCATACGGATCTGTGGTGACGCAGATGGACAACGGTACGGTAATCGGACTGCACTACTTCGTCGGCGCTGATTTCGATTTTGTCAAATTCTACACCTGCGACGGCTTTTACCTCGGTCAGTGCCTCACGACGATCGCGGGACCATCCTGCGACAACCCGTTTTTTCCGGAACTGCTGGAAAGCGCCGATACGATCTGGACTTGCGAACAACCTTTCCCGACCGCCCAGGATTGCGGTGTACTGCGTGCAAATGAACCGCCCGCATGGGCCGCTTCTGTGCAGGTGACACCCAACCCGAGCACAGGTTGGATACAGGTTTCGGCAGCGTTCGGCGGCGCCCGCGATGGCTCGGTTGATATTCTGAACGTACTGGGCCAGACGGTGCTGCAACGCAGGTTTAAATCCGATACCATTTCGGAAAATATTGATTTGCAGGGCGTTGCACCGGGTGTGTATTTTGTGCGGGTGAGCAGCGGCGGGCAGCAGGCGAGCAGGAAAGTGGTGGTGCAGCGGTAGGAGTTGGCAAATAAACCACGAGGGCACGAGGGCACTACGCGTAGTGTCCTCGTGCCCTCTCATACATACCATTGCCGGTAATTCAAATGGAAAACGAAATGCTGAAAACCCTCGGCCTGTTGGCACTTTATCTGATACCACAAACATTTCTTGCACAATCATATGACCCCCATCCCTGCCAGAAAGACCAGTTCTATTATTCCAGGGAAAAACGAAAACTGATCATCACTAAAAAGACGGATTCCATCTTGATCGTGTTGTCGCGTCAACTTCCGCCGGTAGACTGGTGGATACCCCGAACTCCGCCTGGCGATACAAAGCGTTCCCGATGGAAGAACCCTGATGATTACAAAAAGCAATGTCTTGTCAGAATCATGAACGGTACCGGCAAAGACTTTAATATTGTCCAGCCGGACCGTGCCCTGATGCTCGCACTGCAAGCCAAAGACCAAAACGGAAATTGGGTGGACGTGGAACCGCTTTTTACCGGTATTTGCGGCAATAGTTTTAGAGGCTCCTACAACGACACTCTCAAATCAGGCACCGAGTGGCTTACCTATACCGAACTCTTTGAAGGGAGTGTCACAACCATGTACCGTTTGAAATTTCTTATAGAAATGCCCTTCGAGGGCAGGAACCGCTATATTTATTCCAATGAAATAGAGGGTACCATAGATATTTGTAAATTCAGGAAAACCTCGCGTGGCTAGAAAGCATCTGTTAAGCCGACCATGAGGGAGAATTGACAATGGAGATTAACAGACAATTACTAAAACAAATGCAGTTACTTACCCGACGCCGCAAACTTTTGCTCACTTCATTTTCCCTGCTGCTTCTCACAACGTACTTCCTGTACGGCCCCATCACCGATACCTTCGCTCCGCACCGAATCGGCCAACCCATCGACAGCCTGAACGGCGTACAAGTGTATTACAACGGCGACGTAGGCCATGTTTCCAGCCGGAATGTATCCGCAGACGGATACAACATCGGCATGAAATACCAGTGTGTGGAGTTTGTAAAAAGGTATTACTACGAGCACCTGAAGCACAAAATGCCCGACTCTTACGGCCACGCGAAGGATTTTTTTGATAAAAGTATTGCTGACGGGCAGTTAAATCCGAAACGCAACCTGCTCCAGTTTACCAACCCCGGCAGGTCGCAACCGCAGGTTAACGACCTGCTTGTTTTTTCTGCCACCCTGTTCAATCGTTACGGGCACGTCGCCATTGTTTCAAAAGTCAGCGACACGGAGATAGAGATCATTCAGCAGAATCCCGGGAAATTCAAACCGTCCAGAAAAACGATTCCACTCACGCGGCCGTCCGGTCAGTGGAAAATAGGCGAGAGCCGGATCATGGGCTGGCTCAGGAAGGCCTGATTTCAGTACATCATCTCCCTCAAATCCACTTCCTTTTCCGGCTGAAACACCAGTATGTCCTGCAAACTTTCCACCAAAACCGCCTCTTCGAAGGTGCCCAGATTTTCCAGGTACAGGTAGTTTTCCAGGTAATGTGTGTCCTTGCGTGCACCCGCCAGCGTGTGCCAGTAGCGTGCATTGATGTGAATCGCCGCGCTTTTTCCCGGCGTCAGCGGCAAAATATCGTACCGGTCGCGGGCTTTGGAGCCGAACAGCGGGTAATAATCATCCACCAGTTCTATCCAGATGCCGTCGTCGCGGCGGTGCAGGTGCAGGAAATGCGAAATTTTGCAGGAGCCCGAAAGGTTGATCCAGCGGGCATCCGAAGTGCCTTGAAGCAGCAGGGTGTCGGCAGGTTTCGAATCCGTATTTTCTAACAGGCTGCGTTGCAGGTAAATACTTTGCTCCCGTACGAACCCGTTGGTCAGCACCGCAGATTTTTCCCACTCCGGCAA
>JAKQJD010000290.1 GCA_029561355.1 Bacteroidota bacterium
CTACACCAGTTCCGCCCAGTGCCGTACGTGCAGCCTTTCCTGCGGCTGCCAGGCGCCCGTTTTCCAGTTGAAGGATTCTAAAGCGTTGAAATTCAATTTGTAATCAAATTGAGAGGGCACGTCGTAGCAATAGCCGGGGTAGTAAAATTCCATCCCCAGTTCCTGCGATTTCAACAATTCCAGCAAAAAAGTGTAGTTACCAAGGCTGAACCTGGAAAAGTCGGGGTGGAAAAAACAATAAGTGCCTGATACCGCCTTTTGGCCGATATGCATAAAACTGTAAGCAACAACCTTTCCATCGGGCATGCGAACGGTAAACGAAGTGCCGGTAACGGGCTCCAGGTGGGCCTGAGCGCCGATAAAAGTAGCCAGCAAATCGGGGCGCCGTTCCGTAAACCGGTGTTCCGAATGCAATTGAAACAAGGTGTCGTGCTCGGGCGTAAGCATAATGGGACCGTAATCGACATTCAGGTCGGCATTTCGGCGAAGCAACTGGCGCTGACTTTTGGAAAACTGAAAATCCTTCAGGCGGATGCGCAGCGGAATAGTGCCGCACATCTGGCTGCGGCAAACGGCAAAATTGTGCCGGATAATGGAATAGCCCAGTAAACGCCAGCCATTTGCCATATAATGGTCGAAAACAGCCGGTTCCAGCGGCTGCATCAGTAGCCGCTCATCGATTACATCTTCTAAAATAACTGGCTGTCTCATGGGTAAATCAAAAATCGAGCTGCAATTTTATGCTTTTTTTAGGCCATTTCATAAATAGAAGAAGCGCATGCCCGTTCTTTGCTCCGAAAGGTCATACCGCAATGGGACGCTGATACGCCCCGAACCTGACAATACTCTTCCATATGAATTTTGAATCTTCGATTGCCCTGCTCTATCATACGTACAACAGCCTTTTTCTGAGCCTTCCTTTCCAGGGAATCGAAGAAACGGGCACGCACCTCGCATTGTTCGGCCAGCATTGTAAAACAGAATTCAAGGCCGGCAAAAGCCCCGTAGACATCGTAGAGTCATTTTGGGGCGAGTATTTCGAAAAAGCCGGACCGGAAGAACGTATCACCCTCCTGTTCTATTTTATCCGGTATATCGAAAGGCAGGTCGTGCTGTTTGATTCGGTGGAGGATTCGCTGTTTGAGCAGACACACGAAATGAACGGTCCCGGCTCTCTGAAACACCTGCTGGGCCGGCTCGATTCGGACGATTTGCAAAAAAAACTGCTGGAAAAGATCAAAACCTACAGTGTGCGGCTCGTGCTGACCGCGCACCCCACGCAGTTTTACCCCGGCAAAGTGCTCGGAATTATCAACGACCTGGGCAAGGAAATCCGTCAAAACGACCTCGAAGACATCCGGATGTTGCTCATGCAACTGGGCAAAACGACCTTTTTCAACCGCACCCGCCCTACCCCCTTCGATGAAGCGCTGAGCCTGAGCTGGTACCTGGAGCACATATTTTTTCATGCCATCCCGGAAATCCTTTTCCGGCTGCTGCGCTCCTTGAATCAGGACGTCACCACTTTTGAAAACCCGCAATTGCTGGCACTGGGGTTTTGGCCCGGCGGCGACCGCGACGGCAATCCGTTTGTCATAGCCGAAACCACCCAACAGGTTGCCAAACGCCTGCGGGAGGTAGTGCTCCGCGGATACTACCGCGACATCCGCCAACTCAGACGGCGCCTCACTTTCAGGGGCACCGAAGACTGGCTTGGTAAAGCGGAAATGAAGATCAATAATACCTTGTATTACCCCGACCGGGAGCAATACAACAGTTGCAGGGAATTGCTGGAGGATTTGCTGGAAGCCCGTAAAATACTGATACAGGACCACCAGGACCTTTTTCTCGACGAACTCGATCGGTTTATTCTCAAAATCAGGGTATTCGGTTTTTATTTCGCCAGTCTCGACATCCGGCAGGACAGTCGTAAACACGGAGAAGTTTGGGAGGCCATTTTTAATAACTGGAATGAAAAATTTCCCTGGTTCGAACTCGAAGAGTTTCGCAAGGCCGATGAAACGACGCAGATGGACCGACTGCTGAGCACCAATTACCACCTGGACGAAAACGACTTTTCCGATCCGTTTGTAAAAGAAACGATCCGCTCTTTCAACGCCATTGCACATATTCAGGAATGCAATGGCGAATTGGGATGCCATCGCTATATCATCAGCAACTGCCAGAGTGCGCTCAATGTGGCCGAGGTGCTGGCGCTCGCCCACCTCACGCTGCTGCCGCTGCAAAACGAAAAAAACAAGAAAAACGCCGAAGTAGCCATCGACACAGTTCCGCTCGATATCGTGCCCTTGTTCGAAACCATCGACGACCTGGCAGCCTGCGGAGAGGTGATGGAAAAACTGTACACCAACCGCTATTACGCCAAACACCTGGAAGCGCGCGGAAAAGTGCAGCACATCATGCTGGGCTTTTCGGACGGCACCAAAGACGGCGGTTACCTGCGCGCCAACTGGAGTATTTACCTCGCCAAGGAGGCGCTCACCCGTGTGAGCCGGCAGCACGGCGTCACCGTTATTTTCTTCGACGGCCGCGGCGGCCCTCCGGGTCGCGGTGGCGGCAACAATGCCAGTTACTATGCCGCACACGGTAAAACCATTGAAAACCACGGCATTCAGGTAACAATTCAGGGCCAGACCGTAAGCAGTACATACGGAACACGGGCGGCGGCCACGTTTAATACCGAGCGTTTGTTCGCGGCCGGACTGGAAAACCACCTGTTCGACAGCCATTCAAACGAACTGAGCGACGCCGACCACAAACTGCTGGAAGAACTGGCGGAGGCGGCGTACAAAAGTTACCTGGAACTCAAAAACCACGAAGATTTTGTTCCTTACCTCGAAAAAATGACGCCCCTGAAATGGTACGGCGACTCGAATATTGCCAGCCGCCCCACCAAGCGCAGCGGAACCGGCGGTATGCGTTTCGAAGACCTGCGCGCGATTCCGTTTGTAGGCGCATGGGCGCAAATGAAACAAAACGTGCCCGGCTACCATGGCCTGGGCGGCGCTATCGCCAGTTTCAAAAAAGGCAAAAACGAGGAGTTACGCAGCCTGTACAAGCGATCGCTGTTCTTCCGGACCCTGCTGGAAAACTCGATGCAATCGCTGGCAAAATCAAATTTCGAGGTGACACATTACCTGGCCGATCACCCGAAATTTGGCGATTTCTGGAAAAAACTGCACGAAGAATATATCCGGACCAGCGAAATGCTGCGCGAACTTTCCGGGCAGGAACTACTTTCCGGAAATGCTATGACCCGCGCCAGTATCGCTATTCGGGAAAATATCGTTTTGCCGCTGATCGCCATTCAGCAGTTTGCCATGCAGCGCCTGCAGAACAAAAATTTGTCGCCCAAAGAGGTGGAAACCTACCAGCATCTGGTGTTGAGGGCCATGTTCGGCATTATCAATGCGGCGAGAAATGCGGCCTGATTTCCTCACAATTGTTTTAAAAAGGCACAACAGGAAACCGGAAAACCTTATTTAAAACACTGAAAATCAATTAGTTAATTTTCATTTAGCAAAACTGGCACAGGTTTTGAAATTATTGTCGTGTCGCACCCAAACCGATCAGCGACCCAATAATTATGAAATCGAAAAATAAATCCATCGTCACTGTATTCGCTTTGTTGTTTCACATTGTCCTGCTCTACTGGGCATTTCAACAAATGAACTGAGGCAGGCATGGGAATTTTGTATCAGGATTAATTTGATATATTTGTCCTGCACATAATTTCCCCGGTTCATGCGTCTATTGTACTTCCGCCGTTTTGGGCTCCTCTTTGCTTGTTTACTGATTGCCGCTCGCTTCGAGGCTCAACGGCTCAATGAATTCCTGGCTTCCAATCAGTCTGTTTATGCCGACCCGTCCGCCAACTTCGACGACTGGGTTGAAATTTACAACCCGGGCGACGAGGCTATAGACCTTTCCGGATATTTTATATCCGATAAAGCCGGGCTGCCTTTCAAATGGCGTATTCCTGCCGGTTTTTCTGAAGAAACCACCATCCAGCCGGGCGGCTTTTTATTGCTTTGGCTCGACGACCAGCCGGAAGAAGGACCCTTGCATTTACCTTTCAAACTCGATGCCGCAGGTGAAAACCTGCTGCTTTCCGATCCAGATAGCATTTTGCTGGACGAAGTGCATTTTGGTCAGCAAACGACTGATGTAAGCCTCGCCCGTCAACCGGACGGATCTGGCGCCTGGCTTATCTGCACCTCCCCTACGCCCGGTTTTTCCAACAGTCTTTCCACCGGTACGCCGCTGACTGAAATTCCCGTTGCCTCCGTTTCCGGAGGCAGATTCGACGAGGCATTTCAGGTAGTTTTTTCGTGTAGTACACCGGGCGCGGAAATACGACTCCGCTTTGACGGCGCTATGCCCGATCAGAATGATTCATTGTACACGCAACCACTTGATATTCAACAAACTACCATAGTTCGTGCCCGCGCTTTTGCACCCGGTTATTTGCCGGGCCGCACCGCTTCGTACAGTTATTTGTTTGTTGCGCCACATACCTTTCCCATCGTTTCCCTGGTTTTTGAACCCGGCGATTTTTTCGATCCCGAAACCGGCATCTACGCACAGGCAATCGCGCTTTCCAATGTGGAAGTGCCGGCACATGCCACCTGGATCGAGCCGGACGGGCATACGGGCTTCACGGCTGACGTGGCGGTAGAGCCTTTCGGCAGCGGTAGCCTGACCCTGCCGCAAAAAAGCCTGCTGCTCAAAGCCAAACCGGCTTTCGGCTCCCAGGAAATCGAATACCCTGTCTTTCCGGATCTGCCGCAGGAAAAATACAAAAGCCTCGTCTTGCGCAACAGCGGACAAGACTGGGGCGTGACCATGTTTCGCGACGCTTTTGTGGGTTCGCTCGCAACGGATATCAGCGATGTGCAGCCGGTATTGGATACCGTTTCGCTGGCTTTTCAGGGATTCCAGCCGTCTGTCGTTTACCTGAACGGTGAATACTGGGGCATCCACAACGTACGGGAACAGCACAACAAGAATTTCATTTCCCGACACTTCGATGTGGATGGAGATGACGTGGATTTTATCGAATTTTATAGCAATGCCCTCGAAGGGGACAGTTTGCAATGGCAGGCTTTCTGGCAATGGCTTTCTGATAATCACTTTCAAAACGATGAGAAATTCAAGGAGTTGGCAGACAAAAATGACATGGTCAACTTCACGGATTATTGCATTTTTCAAATTGTATCCGACAATGTGGACTGGCCCGGAAAAAACTGGCGGCGATTCAAATCCCATGACCCGGAAGCGCGCTGGCAATGGCTGCCGTACGATTTCGACCTGAGTTTCGGGATTATGAATACCGATTTTAGTTGGAACACCGGTTATGCAGGGCAAAATGCCTTTGCCCGGGCGCTGGACAGCACGTTCAGTTTCTGGGCCACCGCCGAGTGGCAAACGGTGGTGCTGCGCCGGGCCATGGAAAACCAGCAATACCGGCATTATTTCCTCAACCGCACGGCCGATCTGCTGAATACCGTTTTTGAAAAATACCGATTACTCATCCGCCTCGATGCTTTTGAAAACAGGTATTTACCTGAAATTGACCGGCATTTCGAGCGCTGGTTTGCTTCACCCGGGTGGTTGTCATACTGGCAAAACAACGTGCAGAAGATGCGCGATTTTGCCTATTCCCGTGCGAACCAGTGTTACCAGCACGTACCACAAACGTTTCCCGAAGCGGAAGGAGTGGCAACGATCAACCTGAACGTGGAGCCGCCGGGGGCAGGCGCCCTGCATTTCAGTACGCTCCATTTCGACTCCGCACAACTGCCCTGGCAGGGACGTTATTTTAAAGGCATTCCTGTTCCGGCAATAGCTGTTGCCAAAGAAGGCTGGACTTTCGCGGGCTGGTCAGTGCAGGGGGTGGGTTTGTCCGACAGTATTTCGGTTTTGATAAACGGCGACCTGGATCTGACCGCACATTTCGTGCTGGATTCCCTGCCGCTCGATACGGAAAGCGCCGTGACATTTTTCCAACTTTTCCCTAACCCGGCGGGGCGCATGGTCCAGATCTCTGCACATACGCCTGTCCGGCAGGTAATTTTGTATGATGCGCTGGGCATCCGGCGGCGTGCATATTCTTTCGACGAGGGCGGCTCCACCATCGCTCCGCTCGATCTGGAGGGTTTGCCCGCAGGGGTTTATGCAGCGGAAGTGGTTTCTATTTCCGGAAGAAGATCGGTACAACGATTTGTGAAATCCTGAACAACTTTCTGCGTTTGATCGAGGTTATCTACATTTGTCGCGAATAAAACACAAAGCATGGCACAGGTATTAGAAGGTCAGGATATCCGTTCGCTGGGAAGCAATCTGGAATTACTGGCGCAACAGGTAGTGGAAGGGTTTATCGTTGGCTTGCACCGGAGTCCGTTTCACGGTTTTTCGGTAGAATTTGCGGAGCACCGGCTGTACAATTCGGGAGAATCGACCCGGAACATTGACTGGAAAGTGTACGGTCGTACGGAAAAACTTTTTATCAAAAGATTTGAAGAAGAAACAAATCTGCGCTGCCACATCGTGGTGGACGCATCTTCGACGATGTACTACCCGTGGGAAGAAAAACAGCCCCAGAAATACAAATACCTGAATAAATTCTGCTTCGCCGCACAATCGGCCGCCGTACTGATGAACGCGCTCCGGCGCCAGCGCGACGCATTCGGACTCACCTTGTTTGACGATGACGTGCGCTTTAGCACCTCCGCCAAATCGAGCACCGTGCATTACAGGCTGCTTTTGTCGAAGTTGTCAGAACTCATCGAAAACCCGCAGTTGAACAAAACCACCGACCTGGCAACCAGCCTGCACCAGGTGGCAGAAAGTATTCACCGCCGCTCGCTGGTGGTCATATTCACCGACGTGATGGAACAGCCCAGCAAGGCGGAGGAACTGTACGCAGCGCTGCAGCACCTGCGGTATGCCAAACACGAGGTGATTTTGTTCCACGTCACGGATAAAAGCAAGGAACTCGATTTCGAATTTGAAAACCGCCCGTATATTTTTGTGGATATGGAAAGTGGCGAGCAGGTAAAACTGCAACCCAACATGGTGAAGGAATTTTACACCAAACAGGTGGCGGAATTCACCGCTCAACTGCGCATGAAATGTCTGCAATTCAAAATCGATTTTGTGGAAGCCGATATGAACAAGGGTTTTAACCAGATTTTGCAGACTTGGATGGTGAAGCGGGCGAAAATGGGATGAGGGGAGTTGAGAGGTTGAGAGGTTGATGAAAATTTGATCATAAAACATAACGAACCGATAATGGCCGCTAAACAACTCATAAAACTATCCGAAATCCCGACCGGCGCCCCGAAAGGCTTAAAGAAGAAAGATCTGAAGGAGGAAACGGAAAAACTGGTAAAACGCTTCGGCGAATTGCATCACCTGTTGTATGCCGAAGCAAAACATTCCGTGCTGATCATTTTTCAGGGCATGGATGCCAGTGGCAAGGACGGAGCAGTCCGCAGGGTTTTCCGTGATTGCACCATTGCCGGCCTCGATCTGGTTTCTTTTAAAAAACCT
Organism: Bacteroidota bacterium; assembly: GCA_029561355.1. Taxonomy (GTDB): domain Bacteria; phylum Bacteroidota; class Bacteroidia; order Chitinophagales; family Saprospiraceae; genus M3007. The sequence goes on from JAKQJD010000290.1 coordinate 7,576, forward strand.
ACCGAACTGGAAATGTCGCACGATTTCCTGTGGCGCGTGCACCGCTGGGCGCCGGAAAAAGGTATGCTGACCATTTTCAACCGCAGCCACTACGAGGATATTCTCATTCAGCGCGTGCACAAGTGGATCGATATGACCCGCGTCAAAAAACGGATGGCCGCCATCAACGCGTTCGAAGATTTGATCCAGTTTGATAACAACACGCTGGTTTTCAAGTTCTACATGCACATTTCCAAGGAAGAACAGGAAATTCAGTTGCAGGAACGCCTGAGCGACCCGGCTAAATACTGGAAGCACAATCCGGGCGACTGGGAGGAGCGCAAATACTGGGACCAGTACATGGAAGCATACGAATATGTGATTAACGAAAGCGATACGCCCTGGCATATCTGTCCGGTCGACAACCGCTGGTACCGCGACTATTTTATCCTGAAAGTGCTGGTAGAAGGTCTGGAAAAACTGAATATGAGTATGCCGGTTCCGGAGAAAAATTAGACTCTGGTGGCATTGGATATAAAAATGAAGAGGTTTTTTGTCGCGAGCGACAAAAAACCTCTTCATTTTTATATCCAATGCCACCACTAAGCCAACTCAAACAATCTCAATTTTTGGAACCAGGCTTTACTTCTTGCTTCCAGCCGGGTTCGGGTAAAAATGCGCCTCTTCCCGCGCCCTTCCGAACAACCGGAAACGGAAATACGCCTGAACGCCCACATTGGTCATTCTGGACTGGCGTTGAATACGGTCGGTCAGGTCCAGTTCGCCGTAACCTTCAATCCCGGCGCTCATATTGCCGCCTTCGCCGAATTCCTTGCCAACGCCTGCGCGAAGTGTAAACAGGTTGCCTTTCTGCGAACCCAGCGGTTCTTTTGCGCCGAAATACTGTTGCAGGTAGCCGCGTTGCGACTTGTCGCCGATGCTGTTGACGATGGTTTTATCGCCGAAACCCTTGTCGTACACGATTTTATACCCGCCCAGGAAGGTCAGGAACATGCCGATGTTGTCGCCGATTGGAAAATCCTTGCCGAGTCCGAGTGTGCCGCTGTAGGCCATCCGCTCGTAACCTGAAGTAGAACTCATCGCATCCAGAATCAGGAAAGCGGGCCATTTATCGTAAGAGACGTGCATGGAAAAACCGAAGCGCGGCTGGAGGTAACTGGTGCGCAGTTTGTTGTCCAGCGCATATTTTTCCCAGGTATAGTCGTAGTCGATGCCTTCATCCTCAAAAGCGCCTTCCACATACTCTTCCACACGCTTGAAATCGGCGTTGAGCACGGTGCTTTGGAAATCGGTATCGTGGTAAAGCCTCGAGCCCCCGACGTTCATACCGAGTTTAATATTGAGGCGAGCCGGGAGTTGAGCGGAAAGAATGGAAAAAGTACAGATGAAAAGTGTCCAAACAGTAAAAAATCTGCGCATAACAATGGTTAAGAAGTGAAGACATGAGAGATTAACCACGGGCAGGTGTATAATCACAGGTCTACCGAAGTCGACTTTGGACGGATTAGTGACGCGAAGTTACTAATAAGGATTTGTTATGGAACACTTAAATGTAAGTGAAATTGGAGGTTGGTCGGCAATAAAGCAAAATTCTAAGCTTTTATGACGCAAACCCGACTGAAAAACGGGGTAATCAATCCAAAACCTGATCTATCACTTTTCAATCTTTTCAATCATGAAAATCGCTGTTCACAGCCTTTCGGCACTCCTCTTCATCTCCGCACTTTCATTTGTTTCCTGCAAAAAAGACGATTCCCTCCAGGATCGCCTGGTAGGCACATGGAACTCCAGCCAGGTGAAATCCAGTGGCGCCGATTACTCCGCCATCGTTCAATTTAATCTCGACCTGCAGGCTACCCAGGAATTCGATCTGGACGTAGTTACCAACCTGCCACCCGCCGGCTCCAGCACGCAATCTTACAGCGGCGACTGGAAAGAAGACGAAACCAAGCAAGACCTGATCCTGACGTTCAACAACACGACCAGCACGTACGACATCAGCGAACTCACCGGCACTTCCATGAAGGCAGAGATCGTGTACGAAGGTACCCGCTACGAAGTGATTTTCGAACGCCAGCAATAGTACGTTCCGCCCCCGTCCGGTACTCAGAAAACCGCCCCCTACCCTTCTTTCGCAATTTATTTGCAGCAGGTATGTAAAAAAAAGCCGTCGCCCGGTGAACTTTGTGTTCTCCGGGCGTTTTTTTGTCCCGTAAACAAACCCGAACATGAATAAAGTACGCGTAGATAAATGGCTGTGGAGCGTTCGCATCTATAAAAGCCGCACCATCGCCACCGATGCCTGCAAAAGTGGCAAGATCAAAGTGGCCGGCCATGGCGTCAAACCCTCCTATCAAATTACAGAAGGGGATGTTGTTACCGTTAAAAAAGAAGGATTTACGTTCGAATTCCGCGCTGTTCAATTAATTGAAAAGCGGGTGGGCGCCCCTATCGCCATTACCTGCTACGAAGACATTACGCCCGCAGCAGAAAAAAGCAAATACGAAGCCTGGTTCCTCAATGCTACCCCGACCAACGAAAAACGCGAACGCGGCAGCGGGCGGCCTACGAAAAAGGATCGAAGGGATATTGATACGTTGAAAGAGGCGTATGATTGGGACAGTGAATAATGATGAACGATGAATGATGAATGATGAAGAATTACCACTTCATTTTGGTAATGGTAAACCTTTGCCTTTCAAATATTTATCGCAAATTCTTGTGCTAGTGAGTGGCCAAAATTCATCATTCATCATTCATCATTCATCATTCATCATTCATCATTCATCATTCATCATTCCTACATCAGTCCAAACATCTTCGCATACTTCAGCATTTCTCCCGGATTGCTGATTTTCAGTTTGCCGGTCATCATGGCCATCATAGGGTTGAGATCGCCGCTGAGCAGTTTGCGGAAATTATCGGCGCTGGTGGATACCTTGCAGTTCGGTTCGCCCGTCAGGCCTTCGGTGACGGTCATTTTACCGTTGTCGATCTGCGCGGTAAATTCGCCGGCATCGGCAATATCGAAATGAAAAAGGGTAGAAATACCTTCCACGACTTCCGGTTTTATCTTAGCGGGCAGGGAAAACAGAAATTCTTTTACGTCGAGCATTTTTGTGAATTGTGAGTTGTCAGATGTGAGTTGTGAGTTGTCAGTTGTGAATGGTGAGTTGTGAGTGGCTTTGGTAAGCGTGAGTGGTTGTGTACTCACAACTCACCATTCACAACTCACAATTAACGTTCGCTTAAATTGGAGCGCCTTAGATTTGCCAAAGGTAAATCAGTACGGCAAATTATGAAGACAACATCGTTTCTTTGGATCATGTTCAGCCTCCCGTTTTTTCTTTCATTTGACCCTGGGTCCAAAAACCCGGTGGAGGCGCCGCCCGGTTTCGACTGGCAGGGCCACCGCGGCTGCCGGGGCCTGATGCCGGAGAACAGCATTCCGGCGTTCGTGCATGCGCTCGATTTCCCGGAAGTGACTACGCTCGAACTGGATGTGGCGGTTTCCAGGGATAAACAATTGATTGTCAGTCACGAACCGTGGTTCAATCCTGCTATTTGTCACAAACCCGGCGGCGATTCCATTACTTCCCGTGAAGCGGAAAATCTGCTCATTTATCAAATGACCGCTGCCGAAATTCAGGGCTTTGATTGCGGCAGTTATGGCAATGCAAGATTCCCGCAACAACAAAAAACGAAGACTTACAAGCCTGTGTTGCGGGAAGTAGTCGAAGCTGTTCGCGCGCACCCTTCCGGTCGCGGTAAAAACATCCGCTGGAATATCGAGATCAAATCGCAGCCCGAATGGGACGGCGTCCGCCACCCGCCCGTGGAAGAATTTGCACGCCTGGTTATTGCCGAACTCAAAACGCTGGGTATCGATCAATTGTGCACCGTTCAGTCCTTCGACAAACGCGCCTTGCGCGCCATGCACCAACAGGCGCCGGAAATCCGCCTGGCGCTGCTGATCGAAAACATTCTGGGTTTCGATTCGAATATCCGGGAACTGGGCTTTACACCCCAGATTTACAGCCCTTATTACCAGTTGGTTACTAAAAAACTGGTGCGAAAGTGCCACAACAAAAACATCCAACTGGTGCCATGGACGGTAAACGACGTGGCTTCTATGCGCGGCCTGATTCGCCTGGGTGTCGACGGGATTATCACGGACTATCCGAATATGATTGCTTCAGTGGGGAAGTAACCTCTAACCACAAGGACCACAAAGTTTTTTTTCACAAAGTTCACAAAACGATGGCGTACAAGGCATTGTGAACTTTGTGTAACCCTTGTGCACCTGGTGGTTAAAAAAACCGGCTACCTCACTGTACTTTCGCCGCCATGATTACCGACCGCATTCAGACAGACCTGCTCATCGTCGGCGCAGGGCCGGCAGGCGCTACCACCTCTCTTTTCCTGGCAAAAATGGGCATTCCGCATACCATCGTGGATGCTGCGGCTTTTCCGCGCGACAAAGTGTGCGGCGACGGGCTCGATCTCAAGGTCTTCCGTGTGCTGCAACACCTCGACCCGAACATCACCGCTTCGGAAGTTTTTGATCATCAGGAGTTTCTGCAATCCTGGGGCGCTCGTATCATCACCCCGAATGGCCGGGTCACGGATTTTGTACAACCCGAGCCGCCGGAAGGCGCTCCATTGCGCTCGGTGCTCTGGACCTCCAAACGCCTGCATTTCGACCAGTTTCTGATAAAAAAACTGGACCGGCGTTTCGCAAATTTTCTCCCTGAAACAAAAGTGGAAAAAATAGAACGCGACGGCAAGCGCTGGCGCGTGCAGGCACGAAAATCCGACGGCACCATGCTGGAAATCGATACGCCGCTCCTGATCGGCGCCGACGGCGATCATTCCGTAGTGTTGCGCAGCATCGGAGGTCGCAGCATCGAGCGGCGTCATTATGCGGGCACCCTGCGCCAATACTGGAAGGGTGTGAGCGGTTTGCACCCCAAGAATCTGATCGAAGTGTACCTTCCGAAAGGGCTGCCGCTTTCCTATTTCTATATTTTCCCGCTTCCCAACGGCGAAGCGAATGTTGGCTACGGCATGGTGAGCGAACTCATTGCCAAATACAAATACAACCTGCGCGACCTGTTCAAAAAAATCCTGACGGAAGACCCGAACATGGCCCCACGGTTCCGGGATGCCCAGCCGCTCGAAGAGCCCATCGGCTGGGGCATTCCGCTGGCTTCGCGGCGGAGAAAGAATTTTGGCGACGGATATTTACTCACGGGCGACGCGGCATCACTTGTATGCCCGACCAGCGGCGAAGGCATCGGGACAGGTATGGTTTCAGGGTATATTGCCGCACATTTTGCACAGAAAGCGCTGAATAACAAGCAGTTCGATGCGGAGGTTTTTAAAAATTACGACCGGGAGGTTTATCGAAGGCTGGAAGGAGAGATTCGGGTATTCCAAAACCTGATGCGTTTTCAGCCCTGGCGCATGTACGATTGGGGACTCAACCTGATCGCGCCGCAACCGTATTTGCAACGGGCATTTAAAAACCTGCACTCAGGCTGGCTGGAAACGGCTTTCGAAAAAAAGATCGAGGTCAATCTGGATTGAAGGAAATATTTAACCACAAGGGACACAAAGGGTTTTCACAAGGTGCACAATAGGGGTGTGCCGTCACCTTGTGCACCTTGTGAAAACCCTTTGTGTCCCTTGTGGTTAAAAAAATGCCTTGTGGTTAGATTTTCAATATTGCGCCGCCAGCAAATACAGCACTGCCATCCGGATTGCCACCCCGTTTTCCACCTGTTGCAGAATAATGCTGTGCGGGCTATCGGCCACGTCGGACGTGATCTCCACGCCGCGGTTGATCGGGCCCGGGTGCATGATGACGATTTCGCGGTCGAGCGATTCCAGCATTTGCCGGTTGATACCGAAATACTGGTGGTATTCGCGCAGGCTGGGGAAATACTTGATGTCCTGGCGCTCCAGTTGGATGCGCAGCACGTTGGCCACGTCGCACCAGCGGAGCGTTTCCTGTACATCGTGCGAGATTTCGACGCCCAATTCGGCATAGTGCTTGGGAATCAGCGTCGGAGGGCCGCAAACGCGCACTTTGGCGCCCAGTTTCAGCAGGCAGAATACATTGCTGAGTGCCACGCGGCTGTGCAAAATATCGCCGATGATGGCGATTTTTTTCCCTGTCACGTCGCCGAGTTTTTCCCGGATCGAAAAAGCGTCGAGCAGGGCCTGCGTAGGGTGTTCGTGGGTGCCGTCGCCGGCGTTGATAATGTTGGCGGGTATACGTGACGACAAGTATACGCAAGCGCCCGGTGCAGGGTGCCGCATCACCACCATATCCACTTTCATGGACAGGATATTGTTCACCGTATCGAGCAGTGTTTCACCTTTGCTGACGCTGGAAGAAGATGCCGTAAAATTGACGATATCGGCGCTCAGGCGGCGTTCGGCCAGTTCGAACGAAACACGGGTACGGGTACTGCTTTCAAAAAACAGGTTGGCAACAGTTATGTCCCGCAGGCTGGGGACCTTTTTTATCGGACGGTTGATGACTTCCTTGAAATTATCGGCCGTTTCAAAGATCAGGCGGATGTCATCTTCCGTGATGTTCTTGATACCGATCAGGTGCCGTGTGCTGAGTCCTTTTGCCATCAGGGTTTTTTATCGAATAATAAAATTTCATCCTCACCGTGCGTCTCTTCCCAGCGCACTTTTACATACGCTTCGTCGAGTGCGTCGACGGCAATACCGAAGTAATCGGGCTGAATGGGCAGGTGCCGGTTGAAACGCCGGTCGACGAGCACCAGCAGTTCTACTGCGCCCGGCCGGCCATAATGTTGCAAGGCTGCCAGCGCCGCTGAAATGGTGCGCCCGGTGTACAAAACGTCGTCGATCAGCAGCACCTTTTTATTGGCAACGATAAAATTGATATCGTTGGGATGGGGCGTGAGCGGTCCGTCGGACAGCCTGAAATCGTCGCGGTAAAAGGTAATATCGAGTTTTCCGTAATCGATCGGTTTGTCGCCGATGAGTTCCTGCAGGCGTTTGGTAATGCGGTCGGCCAGTGCGATGCCGCGCGGCTGGATCGCGATGATGCAGGCATTGGAGAAATCGCCCCAGTCCTCCAGCAACTGATGACAGAGCCGCTCGATGGTGAGAGCGAATCGTTCGCGTGTCAGGAGCGTTTTTCCGGTTTGCATGGCGGCAAATGTAAGGCGTGTTTGGTGTTTGGTGTTTAGTTTTTTGGCTGAACTCTTAAAGAATCAGCCAGCAATCGGTGAAAATGATGCACGCCCTGTTCCTGCCGCGGCGAAAAACGCCCGTGTTTGTAAAAACGGGAACGTGTACCCACCTGCACCTGTTCCACCACGGCTTCATCCTCGCGCTCCACCAGGTCCAGATCGGCGCCTGCGCCGGTTCCCAGTTTTTCTTCTTTCCAGACGTATGCCCGGAAACTGACTTTGGTGAGGTTGTGCTGCAAAGGGCGTACAATGTTCAGCGACAAGCCCCAGGGATAAAAATTGAACATGATGTTCGGGTACAACCAGAAATAGTAACCCGCGATAGCCTGGCCGTAATCCTCGTGGCCTTCCGGCAGGTCGAACACTTCTTCGCCACCTTTGGCAACGCCGATTTGCACATTGCTCCATCGCGACACCTCGGTGCGGTATGCGCCCCAGTCGAGCGCCTCAGCCAATGCTTTGTGTACGAATGGAATATGAAATCCTTCCAGGTAATTGTCGCAATACAAGGCCCAGTTGGCATGCACGAGGTAGTCGCGCGAACGGGCGGGTCGGAAACGGAATTGCTCCACCGGCAGGAAACCGATTTTTCGTTCCATATCGGCCACCCAATCAGTAAACGGGCAGGCAGGATCGAGCGAAGTAAAAGCGAATTGCCGCCATTGGTGTACCGGCAATTGCACCAGATTATCGTCGGCACAGGGAAAGTTTTCCATATCATGCGTTTCAGGCATAGCAGCGAACGTGCCATCCAGGTGAAACCGCCGGCCGTGGTAACTGCAAATGATGCCGCGCTCCAGTTTACCCGGATGCTCGACCAGGATTTTGCCCCGGTGTGTGCATACGTTGGACATGCATTGCAACTTCTGCTGCGCATCCTTCAACAGCAGTAAAGGCTCCTCGATCAATCCGTCCATGAACTGGAACGGCAGGGCATCGTGCGGCAGTTTCACCGTTTCTTCGGCGCCCACGATCATTTGCCACGAGCGTGCAAAAACAGATTCCCGGCAGGTATCGAACACCCGCGGATCGTTGTAGAATGTGCCCGGCAGCGTAGCGGCTTTGCGGATATCCGGCTCTATTTTGTACATGTATATCGTATTTAGTGTTTCGTGTTTGGGGTGTGGTGTTTGGGGGTGCATTGCTCCCGGATTTTGAGAAATACCAGGCGCAACACACCCCAAACACCCAACACCACACCCCAAACACCCTCCTCAGAAGCCTTTTGAAGCATCATTTCCCCGGTGGTCGGCAGCGCCCTGCCAGTTGCCGTCGGGCAGGCGGATAATCGCCTCTACCCTGCCGATGGGGTCGCGCGGATGGACGGTGTGCCCCATGGATTTCAGCGTGTTTACTACCTCTTCCGGCAGGCCGTTCGGCTCCACGAAAATCTGGTCGGGCAGCCACTGATGGTGGAAACGACCCGCCTGGAGTGCTTCAGGCAGGGGAAGTCCGAATTCGGCTACATTTACAATCGTCTGGAAAACGCTGGTTGGAATGGTCGTTCCGCCGGGCGTACCCACCACCATCCACACTTTATTTTTTTTGGTAATAATGGTGGGTGTCATGCTGCTGAGCGGGCGTTTATTCCCTGCAATCGCGTTGGCTTTGCCACCCACAGCGCCGTAAAGATTGGGCGCGCCGGGTTTGACGCTGAAATCGTCCATTTCATTGTTCAGAATAAAACCTGCGCCGGACACCACCGAACGGCTGCCGTAACTGTCATTGAGCGTGGTGGTGACAGAAATGGCATTGCCTTGCGGATCTACGATACAATAATGTGTGGTTTCTTCACTTTCCTTGACACGGCCGGCGGCAATTTCCTTGCTGGGCGTTGCCATGGTTTTATTAAAATCCTTCATTCGTTCCTTGAGGTAAGCCGGCGTGGTAATTTGTGTGACCGGCACTTTCCAGAAATCCGGATCGCCCATGTGTTCTGCGCGGTCGGCATAGGAACGGCGCTCGGCTTCCACCATCAGGTGCACGGCTGCTGCGGAGTGGAAACCCATGGATTTGAGATTGTATTGTCCCACCATCCCAAACAATTGCTGCAAAATAATGCCTCCGCTGCTCGGAGGCGGCATGGTGATAATGTGCAGTTTTTTATAGTCGAATTCCAGCGGTACGCGCCAAACGCTGTGGTAATTGGCCATATCCTGTTCGGTGATCAGCCCTTTTTTCTTTTCCATGGTGTGAACGACCAGGGCAGGAATACCGCCTATATAAAAGCCGTCGCGACCTTTTTCGGCAATAGTCCGCAGCGTACTCGCCAGGTCTTTCTGGATCAGCCAGTCGCGGAATTCCCAGGGTTGCTGGCTCACGAATGCCGGAATCAGCGGGCTGTTGTGCAGGAAATTGGAACGTTCGGCGTTGAGCGCGTCGGCTTCTTTCTGGGTCATTTGAAAACCCTTGTCGGCCAGTTCGATGGCAGGCGCAAGCAGGGTGCTCCAGGGAAGTTTACCGTATTTCTTATGCAGTTCCCACATACCGTCCACCGTGCCCGGCACACCTGCGGCAAGTACGCCGAGGCGGCTCCTGTCGGGAATGACCTCTCCCAATGAATCGAGGTACATTTTTTCGAAGGCAGCGGCGGGTGCTTTTTCCCGAAAATCGAGCGCAGCCACTTTTTCATCTTTAGTCCGGTAAATGGCAAAACCGCCACCGCCGATGTTACCCGCCTGCGGATACACAACAGCCAGCGCAAACTGTACTGCTACAGCCGCATCCACGGCATTTCCGCCGGCCTGCAGCACCTCAACACCCACCTTTGTAGCCAGCGGATGCGCGGAAACGACCATGGCACTGTCGCCAACGGATTCTTTCTCCAGTGCATACGGGAACGGGATATATTTCTGGGCAGACAATTGAAGTGCCCAACCAATCAGCACAATGGCTAGAACCGGAATTTTAAGATGATGGATCATATCGAAAAATGATAAAAAGAAAGGAAAACTTTGGCACTTCGGGAGTGCAAACCTATGAAGATCGGGCTACTTTTAGAGCTGGAAAAACGAACAATCATGACAACGCCTGAAATACGACGCAGTGTTGAAATTTATCTTGCCAAGGGAGAACTGAGAGAAGCGATAGAATTGATGATGCAGGTAACGGAAACGGTTGGTACCAATATCAGAGAAAAGGTAATCAACCTTTCCGGGCGGTTCTACGACCTTCAACAGGAATACCTGCAGGGAACCGGCAAAGAAGAATCCATTCACAATGAAAAAAACCAGATCCGCAAAGCTTTGCTGGAACTGATCCGGGAATTACCGGATGCCCCTGCTGCACCACCTGTTGTGCAACCGCCTGTAAATGCCGTAGCGGCAGCAAAGCCGGACCCCAATGCTCCCATCAAAGTGTATTTGAGTGTCGGCACCCCGCACAATGAAATTCAGCAACGTTATCTCGACACTTTAAAAGCCGAACTGGCCAAATATCATATAGAAGGCCAGACGCTCGGCAGCACTTTCTGGTCGGTAAAAAAACCTTTGCTTCCCATTCAAAAAAGTATGGAAGAAGTGTCGGGATGCATCGTTCTGGCCATGGAACGGTTTTATGCGGTGGAGGGTATTTACAAGCGCAGCAGCACCCAGGAGAAAAAAATTGCAAATGAATTGTACGCAACGCCCTGGTCGCAGATTGAAGCGGCGATGGCATACCAGGCAGGCCTGCCGCTTTTTATCATGAAAGACGAAGCAATCCGCGGCGAAGGTATGCTCGATCCGGCTACCCACGACTGGATGATTGTGCATATCAACCCGGAAAAGCCGGAGGATTTGCTGAAAGACCCGCTCCGTGCATTTTTGCAAAGTTGGGTGGAAGAAGTGCGTGCATTTCATCATAAAAGATAAAAAACTACACCTTAAATCCCTTTTTATGGAACACAACGGTACGCCCCCCTTCCAAAATACCATGCTCGAAAAAAGCATGCCTCATGAGGATATGTTACGTATACTCGAAGCGCAGGCCATGGGGCTCGAATCGACGGAAGAAAACGATCTGGCCAATCAGTTTCTCGTTTTTCAACTGAACAATACCGATTCCGGCGGCACCATACTGGAAACCTCACTCGTAGAGCCTTCCCTCGACGGCAGCGAAGCGGCGCCCGACATACAAATGACGATTGAAATGATTGCTTTCCACATCGGCGAAGACGAAGGTATCCCCGACAATACGCGGGCGACCATGCGGCTGGTGATCGGAAAGGATGAAAACTCCCGCGACAAGTATTTCGACGCGGCTTTCTGGACCATCGCTGCGGGTCTGCAACTGTTCAACGATGCCAAAGGCAAACCTGCCGAAAGCAAGGAACTTAAAGCGGATTTTACAAAAGCATTCGGCAAACGCCCCATCGAAATCCCCGGCGGCCTCGCCCGTATGACCTTCGAAGTGGTCAAACACAAGGAACCGCAATGGTGGCAACGCGTTTTCGGATTTATTCAGTCGGATACCGGCCGGGCACTCACGTCCGTCATCGGGTTTCCGGCCATCGGCCATACCGCCATCGGCATGATAGATGAGGTGCTGAACAAACTGGATGCGGATACGACCGGTGTGCTGTTCAAAAGCCGTGCGCTCACCCTCGCACTATCCAAACAGGCGAAAGATGATTTCTCCGGCGGCAATTCCCGGGTCAAGGTAGGCTGTATCAATCCGGGCTTTTGCGTAATCGCCCGTGGCCGCGACTACCCCGTGATCTCCAATGCCGATGCGTTTTTTTACAGCGCCTACGGCAAACTGGTACCGTCTTCCGTGTCGGAACAGGACCTTGTTACGGGCAATTACCAGGACCCTTTTAAAAACTGCACCTACGGGATTTTTAAAATCGGTATGCGCGAAGCGACGCTGAATCCGAATTTTAATTACGGGAAAACGACGGTTTAGAATGATGAATGATGAATGATGAATTTTCAGCATTTCACTTTATTTTGGCTTAACAGATTGATTTCAGACGTTTAAAAAAATCCTGATTCAATTGAGTGGCTAAAATTCATCATTCATCATTCATCATTCATCATTTACTTTGCCAGTTTCATCTCATCGAGCAAATACCCCGCTCCACCCAGTTTATCGATCAGAAAAAGTACGTACCGGATATCCACCATAATATTCCGGCAGATAGCGGGATCGTAGTTGAGGTCGCTCATGGTACCTTCCCAGACGCGGTCGAAATTGAGGCCGATCAGGTTGCCGCGCGCATCGAGCGCCGGGCTGCCGGAATTGCCGCCGGTGGTGTGGTTGGAGCCTATAAAGGCGACGGGGAGTCTGCCATCTTTTGTAGCATATTGGCCATAGTCTTTTGATTTCCAAAGACTTATCAATTTTTCCGGGACATTGAATTCGTAGTCGCCCGGAATGTATTTTTCCATCACGCCGTCGAGGTCCGTCTGAAATTCATACCGCACAGCATCGCGTGGTGAGAAACTGCGCACCTTGCCGTAGGTGAGGCGAAGTGTACTGTTGGCGTCGGGGAAAAAGCGTTTTTCCTTAAAAACAACCATTTGTGCCGCCATGTATTCCCGTTGCAACAGGTTGATCTGCGGTTGCAGTTCCTGTATTTTCGGCTGCACGTTGGCCACGTAATTTTGCTGGAGCCGGTCCCAGAGTTTGTACGCCGGGTCGTTTTTGATGGTTTCGACAATGTCGGCAGGCTTTTTGGCCAGCACGGCGTTTATTTTTGCCTGGCTGGTGAGCGCGCTGTTTTTGAAAACATCCGCTGCAAGCGCCTCAAAACCGCCCTTTTCTTTCGCCATTGCCTGCACATCCGAAGCGCCCCATTCGGGCCGTACGTGTTCGGCAAACATTTCCAGCATAGCGGCCAGGATCGTCTGGTCTACTTCCGGGCGGTAGTCTTTATAAAAATCCGGCAGGCCGGAAGTGGCGTCCTTTTGTTTGCTGACAAAGAAGGCTTCGCCGTTTTTTTCATAGGTACCGATCCAGCCGCTGAGACTGGAGGCCAACCCGAGAATTTCGTTGTTGCGCACCATTGTTTCCAGGTAATAGTCGCGGGCAAAAGCGTAGGGCTCTATGTCTTCATACAGTTTCCGCAGGCGCGGCAGCAAGTTGCCGTAGCGGTATTTCCAGTCCGGATTTTGCTCGATGCGTGTGGTAAATGCAGCCTCGTATTCTTTTTTCTTATCGAATGCATGGTAGGTTTTGAGGCCCTGCATTTCACCCAGCCATTTTTTCCAGGCGTTGGCGATGGAGGCGTAGCGGGCGACGTAGGCAATTTTTACGGCCGGATCTTTTCGCATGTAACCATCCATGATTTTTAAAGCCCGGTCGCGGATGGAGACCTTAGCCGGATCGAGTACCTCGCCGATCTGGCGAACGGCTGCTTCTGTGAGGTATTCGTTTGTGGCGCCGGGAAAGCCGTACACCATGGTAAAATCTCCTTCTTCCACCCCTTTGAGAGAGATCGGCAGGAAACGTTTCGGGTGATAGGGCACATTGTCGGCGGCATAACCGGCCGGATTACCATCCTTGTCGGCATAAATGCGGAACATGGAAAAATCGCCCGTATGCCGCGGCCACACCCAGTTATCGGTATCGGAGCCGAATTTGCCGATGCTGCTGGGCGGCGCGCCTACGAAACGCACATCGTTGAACGTTTTTGTAAAAAACAGGTAATATTGATTGCCATTGTAAAACGGCCTGATCATAATGTCCTCAAACTTCTCCTTTTTGGCATTCACCTTGATCTGTGCCAGGTTTTTATCGATCTGCGACTGCCGGTCGCGTTCCGCCATTCCTACCGTTACGCCTTGCAGGGCCAACGCAGTGACATCTTCCATACGGCTGATGAACACGGCAGTCACACCTTCGGCCGGCTTTTCTTCTGAGCGGTTTTTAGCCCAATAGCCGTTTTCCACGTAGTTATTCTCCAGGGAGGAAAGTTTCTGGATGGCATCGAAACCGCAGTGGTGGTTGGTGAGCAGCAGTCCGTCGGGCGAGATCATTTCGCCGGTACAGCCGCCGTCGAACTGACAAATGGCGTCCTTGATGCTGGGTTCGAAATTGGAAAAGATATCGTCGGCATGGAGTTTCAGTCCCATCGAACGCATCTCTTTTTCATTCTGTTTTTCGAGTAAAAGTGGCACCCACATGCCCTGTGCGGTCAGTAAAACCGGAAAAAGGAACAAAAACGGAGCAAAAAACTTCTTCATATTCAAGTCTGATAAACGGAATTTTTAAAAGCACAAAGTAACGAAAGGTGAAAACAACGCTCAGGAGCGCAGCCCGATCACCCGGAATTTTATACCATCGTACCGGTTTTCTTCCTTTTCGGCATCGCGGAGCACCTGGAGGGCTGCTTCTTTTTTGTCGTGTTTTTCTTTTTCGAGAAACGCGTGCGGATGGCGGATGAGCAGCACGACCTCCTGTTTCCCGGTCACTTCCAGCGAACAAAGGCAGTCGAAAAGCGCATCGAGGTTTTTGCCGAAATAATCCGGAAACAGCAAAACCTTGGCAATGCGCGGGTAAAAAGCGCGCAACGTGCGGGCCTTGCTTCCATCTATTTCAGCCACGAAGACTGCGGGAGATAATGCGGGAGGATGGTCTACAATCTTCATTCTTCTATTTTCATAAATGTTTTATAATGGTCTTTCGAGTACCAGGCGCTGTGGTCGGAACCGGTAACGAGGCGCTCGGCGCCCCGGCTTTTTCCCTTAATTTTTTTGTGTACGTCCCATTCCGAATACCGGATGCGCTTGTTTTGAGCGTCTTTGGCCGGTAGTTTTTTCTCGCGGTTCTCAAACTCGCGTCCACCGGTAATCCCAGCGGGCGCTTCGCCGTTGCGCCGGATATACCGGAGCACTTCCAGGGCATAATCGGGCACTTTGGCATGCGACGAGTTGCCGGAGGTATTACTTCCTTTCGGCGGTTTTTGTTCGGTAGCAGGCTGATTTACAGACTGTTGTGCCTGTTGCTGCCGGGACCTGACAAACCATACTACAGCAAAAAGAGCGGCAAGGATCAGCAGGCGGACGATGATTTTACGAGACATGGGCGAATGGGAAGTGGGCGGCGTTTATTTGCGAAGTTCGAGTGTTTGTACGCCATTGGCGCCGTCGGTAGACTTCCACACTTGTTTGCTTTTTTTGTTTTCCACGACAATCCACGACCGCGCGAATTCGGTATCGAACCCGCGCATGGTGACGGTGTTTTCGGTATTGGTCCATTCAAAATCGAAACCCTGCCCCCCTTTTTCATCGGGATATTGGGTATTCGCAGCCACATGGCCGCGGCCTTTTTTCATAAAGGAAATACTGCGGTACGGCGGGAATGCCGTGGTGCGGCGCATGTCCTGTATTTCCGTTTTGTACTGAACGATTTCCCAGTTACCGACCAGGCGGTTGGAAAATTGTTTGGAAGCGCTGGCACAGGCGCTCAAAAGAAATATGGCGAGGGCAGCAAACGCTACCGGAATGGTTGTTTTTTTCATGGCTGATGATTTAAGGACAAATTTAGGGAAAAAGGGTGGTTGAGGGTTTATGGGTTGAGGGTTTATGGGTTTATGGGTTTATGGGTTTATGAGGTTTATGGGTTTATGAGTTTATGAGTTTATATTCAGCCGCTCGTTGAATGTGAACATCCTGGTTTATCGAGCGGCTGAATATAAACTCATAAACTCATAAACCTCATAAACCCCATAAACTCATAAACCCATAAACCCATTAACCCATAAACCCCATAAAATCACTTCAAATCAAACAAATCCCCCACCCCCGGGGTTCTCGCCACATTGAATCCTTCCGCAAATTCAGTCTGGATCGGGCGCGCGAACACCCGCGCCTTGGCCTCCATAAAATCGATAAAGTCTTTTCCGGAAATGGGTGTATTGGCGGCTTCTCCTTCCGGGCTGTAAAACTGGGATTTAAAAGCCAGGATGGATTCCATTTTTGTCCGGAACCAGGGCGTGATGTCCACCACAAAATCGGGCGTAAGTTGCTGATCCTGAATGTAATGATACACCGCTTTAGGGCGCCATTTTTCCTGAATATTTCCTTCGTCGTCAAAAGTTTCAATTCTCTGGAGGCCCGAATAAAAACAGGCTTCTGCCTCCATTTGAGCGGCGCGGCCGTGGTCGGGATGCCGGTCGCTGAGAGCATTGCAAAGCACGATGTCCGGGCGGTATTTCCGCAAAATCCGAATGATTTTCAGCCTGTTTTCGGGCGTATTAACAAACAATCCGTCGGGAATATCCAGCGTTTCCCGCACGGCGGCCCCCAGGATACGTGCCGAATCGGCGGCTTCGGCAGCACGGATTTCCGGCGTACCGCGTGTGCCCAGTTCTCCCTTGCTGAGATCGAGCATACCGAACGTTTTCCCCTGTGCGGCATGACGCAGCAGCGTGCCGGAAGCACTCAGTTCCACATCGTCGGGATGGATGCCTATGGCTAGAATATCGAGTTTCATGAACGTATATTTGTCCGGCAAAAATGCGAAAAAATGGAAACAAGAACACCAGACAATGAGCATCCGGAAATAAACGCGCTTCGGCAGGCGCTTTTGGAAGCCCAAACGGCGGCGGCAAAAGCGAAATCCGAGTGGTCGTCAATTTATGACCAGCACAAAGCGCTGCGCGAGGAACAACGGGTGCTCCTGCACGACTACGAGCAACTCCGGCTGCAAAAAGGTGGTTTCGGCTTCAAAATGCTGATGCTGGCGGGTTTTATGGGCACTGTTTTCGCATTGGCAGGCTGTTTTGTTTACCTGAAACTGAAACCCAAAGACGCGCATACCCAGGCCTTCGAACATTTCCAGAATAAACACCTGATCGAATACCAACTGGCCATTACCAACGGGCAAATGGATGCCGTGGAGCAGTCGTTGCGGGAAGAACTGGAAAATTCGGATTACCGCGAAATACAACCCGAACTCACCTTCGTAAGACAGTTGATCACGACAACGAAACGCCGTTGCAAATAAACCGGTATGAACCTCCAGGTCCCCGATCGCCTTTTCTCTTACCTTTTTTTTGTAGTCCTGCTGCTGTACGGTCTGCTGTACGCGCCGTTTGGCATCAATGAAACGGATGGCGGATTTTTAACGGGACTGGGCTGGCAGGTGCTGTGCGGGAAAACGCTTTATCAGGATATACTTTATGTGCGACCACCTTTGCCGGTCTGGTTGCGCGCCCTGGAACTGACCCTGCTGCCCGAAACCTGGAGCGTACTGGGCGAGCGCTGGATTTTTTATTTCAAACTGGCCCTTTATTCCTGGCTGGCCGCCGACCTGCTGGCGAAAGGCTCGTATCGCTGGATGCTGGCCACGACAGGTTTTATCGTTTCGGTGCATGGTTACCCTGCGTGTGCCTGGCATACGGTCGACGGAATACTGTTTTCCGTGCTGGCGCTGTGGCTGTATGCGGCACGAACTGACTTCAAGCGACTTCTGTTTTTGCGCGCAGCGCTGGCAGGCATTTCCTTTTGCGCTGCGATGCTTTGCAAGCAATCATTTTACCCGCTTGTAGTCATTTTCCCGGCCTTGATGCTGCTGTGGGATCATCCCCGGAAAGCGGGGCGAATCTTCTGGTTTTCGGTGAGCGCACTGTTATGTACTGTCTTGTTTTTCAGTTATTTATATCAAAACAGCCTGTTGCAGGATTACCTGCAAATGACGGGTGCCTCCGCTTCCGGCGGACAGGCGCTGCAACACGGATTGCTGGATTACCTGCACATCAAACCCGGACTGGCCTTGCTGAGCGTACTCTTGCTCGCGCCGGTTGCCTGGTGGTTCCTGAAACGCAGCAATACCGATGCGGCTTTTACGACGTGGAACCTGTGGACGGCTTTGTTACTGGGCGCCTATGTGCTGGAAGTGTGGAGGCGTGAAGAATTTACGGCGCCATATACACAGGCGCGGTTGCTGTTTCTGGTGGGGGTAGCATATGCGGGTTGGCTGGCGTTGGAATGGTGGAAACAGCAGCAGAAACCGGCATTTTTTAAAAAAGGGTTGCCGGATCCCGTCATTTTGTTGCTGGCTTTGCTGGCGATCTCCTGGAGCGCTGCGATCAGTTGGGGTTACAGTTTGCCCATTTTCCTGGCTACACCGTGGATGTTTACAACGCTGGAAATCGGCCGGATTTTACAGGAAACCTGGCAATCCAAATCCCAGGCAAAAGGGTGGTATCTGGCGCAGATCCTGATATTGCTGGTGGTGGCATGGTTCAATTACGAATTCGTGTACCGCGACGGTCGGCGCAGTGAAATGACCGAACACTTGGGCAATTTTTTCCCAAAACTACAGGGCATTTACAGCACACCCGAAACAGCAGCGCTTTACCGGGATCTGCTGGATCTGAACCGGAAATATGGATCCGATTTTGCTGTTTTACCCGCTTTCCCGCAAGCACATTTCCTGACCGGAACCTGCTCAGCCTTACCGCTGGATTGGTTAGTTCAAAGAGAAACAAATGGCGACAATCATTTGATTATAAACAGTTTAGCATCTAAAAAACCCGTACTTTTTATTGAAAAAAGTTTTCTGGAAAAAATCAACTCCGATCCGGAACTGGAATTGACGAAACAACTGATGAGCCGGGGAAAATTCCTCGAAGCAACCCCGCACTTTCAAGTGATTCAGTACCAATAACATGAATACGAAACCTCAAACAGCATCGGGCCGTCTGGTCTTATTCGACTTCGACGGCACCCTTACCTGGGGTGATACCTTCGGGGCTTTCCTGTTGTTTTCGGTATCGGGATGGAACCTGTTTACAGGTATGTTTTTGCTGCTTTTCAAACTCCCCGTACTGCTCTTTCTGGAAAAAAACACCCGTGCCGAACGTGCCAAGGCCGCTATCCTGGAAGTTTTTTTCGTTGGAAAAAGCCGGCAGGAACTCGACAGAATCGGCCGGTCCTTTTGCCAAAACCGCCTCCCTGCCCTGCTGCGGCCGCAAATGATCGACATCCTTCGTGCCAGTCGCGACGCCGGTGATACTGTAGCGATTGTATCCGCTTCGATGGATCTTTGGCTTCGGCCTTTTTGTGAAGCGGAAGGTATTACATTGATTTGCACGGAGTTACAATACGTACAGGAGGTTTTTACCGGGTATTTTGCCACACCCAACTGCAACCGGCAGGAAAAAGCGCAGCGTATTCTGGAAGCGTTTCCGTTGAATCAATTCGTATACATCGTAGCGTACGGCAATTCCCCGGGAGATGCGGCCATGTTCGGACTGGCACACGAGGCCTGGTACTGCTATCCGGACGGGCGTATGAAAAAGTGGAAAAGCGAATAACGGATTCCGATAATTTTCTACTTTTGTCAGCGTTCGACGTCCGAACATAGCCACACATCCAACCGATCAGATACAACTTACTATGAAACAACTCTTTATCGCCCTTTTCGCTCTTTGCGCCTGTGTACATTCACTTTCAGCACAAGAAAGTGAAGGCAGAAAAGAACGTATTACCAATTATCAGAACCCGCTGGCAACGGAACATTCCCGCGATTCGTTCGAGATCGTTCGTTTCGACCGCCGCCTCGGCCAGTTGCGCACCGCATTTGCTGCACAGGACATGGGAAAGGTGATTGAAAACAACCGTTTTCTGCTGCAATCCATGCGCACGGAAATCGGGCAACTGGAAGAAAAAATCGCGGCAGGTTCGGCTCCCTCACACGCAGCCGGCTCTTTGCCTCAAATGAACGCACTGCTGGAAGCATTCGAGGGTCACACGTACGACTTCGCGAAAAGCACTGAAGCGGAAAAGAATTTCGAGCGCTTCATGGCGTTTCTGGAATTGATGAAGAAGTAGTTTTCTTTAACCACAAGGAACACAAAGGGGTTTCACAAGGTTCACAAAGTATTGCTTATCACTGCTTTGTGAACCTTGTGAAACCCCTTTGTGTTCCTTGTGGTTAAATAGTTTTTTGTTGTTGTGAATAAAACATCAGAATCGCCAGCGACAAAAACCCCGAGGTATAAAAAATATTCGGCACCGGAATAATCAGCAGGTTAAAGAAAAACACCAGCGTGATTTTGAGTGTAGCCAGCCCGAAAAACGTGGCATCCATCCGGTCGCGGAAACGCCAAAAAGCCAGCAGGCACAACAGCGGCGCGCCCAGCGTTGTCAGGAACGTCAGGTTTTGTAGCAAGGGCAAGTCCTTTTGTTCCAGAAATTTAGCCAGGCCGAGGCTTTCCTCTATCGTCGGTTTCAACTTCCAGTAGTCCTCCCCCATCACTGCTTCCAGGTACCTGCCCGGCAGGGCGCGAAATACGTCGAGGTAAAAAATGGCTTTGGTCATCAGCATCAGAAAAGTGCCGAAAACGAATGCTGTTCCCGCAATTTTATACGCTTTTTGCCGTGATTCAAAAAACCAAACGAAAAGTCCGAAAAACGGAATCCAGGCCAGCAAACTAACCCTCGATAAAACGCTGAGCGCCAGTGCCATACCAATCAGCCACGGATTGCCGCGCCACAAAGCCCAGGCCAGGAACACATAAAAACCGATCACTACACCCTCGTCGGTCATGGAAATCAGGATCGGATCCCAGTACAGAAAATTGGCGAACATGCCCAGTGTAGGTACCAGCACCAGCAAACTCCACCAGGAGAACTGTTTTCCCGAACGAGGCCACAGCAGTACCAGCGCGCTGCCTGCCAGCAGAAAAAATACCGTGATCCAGCGCGGATCGAAGTGCCAGACGACGCTCGGAATGTACGGCATCCACATGGCCGGCAGGTATATCGGCTGCATACCGCCCCATATTTCCGGAATAATGGCATACACTTCCTGGCCGTTCACATAGCGCTGCGACATAATTTGCATGATCGGCAACACGTCGGAAAGATGGTAATCTACCGGTGTGCCGGCCATGATTTTGCGGGAGGTTGCGAAAGTCTGAATCACGAAATATGCGAAAACAACCGACAAAACCCCGAATGTCCAGCGGTGCGTTTTTTTGCCCGATGCCCCCGCAGCAGGCCTTTCCACCTTCCACAAGGGTATGAAGCCGATTACCAGGCCAAGTGCCATATACACCACCGACACGAGT
The DNA here is from genome assembly GCA_029561355.1 of Bacteroidota bacterium. Lineage (GTDB taxonomy): Bacteria > Bacteroidota > Bacteroidia > Chitinophagales > Saprospiraceae > M3007. The sequence goes on from JAKQJD010000290.1 coordinate 28,816, forward strand.
TTGCGGTCATACGTCTTGAGCCAGTACACCTGACAAAGGGTTTCCAGGATCGTACAAAGCAGTAAAGCGACCAGCGCCAGATAGTAATTGCGATAAGGCATAAGTGGTTATCGGTTATTAGTTATTGGTTATCTGTGTTGATAATCAGGCCTTTGCAGATAGAATAACCTAAACTAAGTATTGTCTTGATGCTTAGACCATCAAGATATGGCGGAAATAAACGACTTTTTCAGGTAGACTCCGGCAAAACGGGATGTTCTTTATTTACCCTGCCGGTTTGTGCATAAAAAGCCAGGATCGCCAGCGACAAAAACCCGGAAGTGTAAAACAGGTTCGATTGCGGCATGATGATGAGGTTGAAAAAGAATACGAGGGTAATTTTCAGCGTCGCAAGACCAAAAAAATTGGCGTCCATCCGGTGGCGCAAACGCCGGAATGCCAGCAGGCACAGCAAAGGAGCGCCGATAGTGGTGACGTAACTGGACGTCAGCAGCAATGGAAAATACTCCTGCCTGAAAAACTTGGCAAAACCCTGTGTAGCCGATATTTTTTCCAGCGAATTCTGATAGTGCTGCGGATCCATCATCGCTTCAAGGTATCGTTTTGGAAGCGCCAGGAATACCTCCAGATGGAAAATCGCCTGTGATACAACCATCAGAAACAGCCCGATTGTAATAGCCGTACCCGCTGTAATCAGGGCCTTTCTGCGCGACTCGAACACCCACACGAATATAGCATAAAAGGGGATCCAGTTTAGGTAACTGACACGTGATAAAATGCTCAACGCCAATGCGATACCCAACACCCACGGGTTGCCGAACCAGATCGCCCAGGCCAGAAAAACATAAAATCCGATCACTACGCCTTCGTCGGTGAGGGAGATCATCTGAAAATCCCACAACAGAAACGTCCTGAACAAAAAGAACATGGGTATCAGCACGAGCAGGCTGCACCAACTCAATCGCTTCCGGGCCGGCGGCCACAACAGAATCAGCACACTGGACGTCAGCAGAAAAAACACCGTCACCCAGCGCGGATCGAAATGCCAGGTAACACTCGGAATGTAGGGCATCCACATCGCCGGCAGATAAATGGGTTGCATGCCGCCCCATATCTCCGGGATAATATCATAAACCTCCTCCCCATTCACATAGCGCTGCGACATGATTTGCATGATCGGCAACATATCGGCCAGCCGGTAATCGACCGGAATCCTGGCCATCATGCCACTCGAAATAACAATCGTCTGATAAGAAAAACACAATAAAGCGATGGTCAATACCGTCCACACAATCCGCGATGAAGGACCGGCAGCAGCAGGGGGCCTTTTAACTTTCCACAAGGGAAGAAAACCCACCATCAAGCCGAACAACATATAATAAAGGGTGATGGCGCCCCTGTCATAATGTTGCAGCCAGTAAATCTGACATAAAATTTCAAGGGTGGCAAACACCAGTAAGGCGCCAAGCGTCAGGTAATAGTTTGAGTATCGCATGTTGGAGTTCGTTATACAAAATACATCATATAAAAATCCTTGCCTGCAATTACCCGCCTTATCGCTGCGCTCAGGAAGGCTTCCACTCAGGCCGCAAATCTTCCTGGTGCGCCCACAACTCTCTGAAAATTGTACTCTTGTCCAGCAATTCAGTGAGCGTTCCCTGATCCACCACTTTGCCCTGGCTGAGCACGTATACGTAATCAAAACGCGTGAGCAGGTGCAGGCGATGCAAGGCGGATACCACCACCTTGTCACCCATTTCGGCAAACATTCTTTCGTAAATGCGTGATTCTGTTTTGGGGTCGACGCTACTGGTCGGCTCGTCGAGCAGAATGATTTCATTGTCTCTGGCGGCGAACAGGCCTCTCGCCAGCGCGAGCCGCTGTTTCTGACCGCCTGAAAGATTAACGCCCCTCTCTACTATGTTGCTGCTCAATCCTTTAGGCAATTGGGCCAATACGTCGGTGAAATGCACCGTTTGGCAAATCGACGCTATTTCCGCATTTTCGTACGGCAGCCCCAGCGTGATGTTATAGGCAATGGTGTTTTCAAATATTTCCGGCTCCTGCGGGAAAAGGGTGACGCTGCCGGCAATCAGGTCGAGCCCTTGATGGTGTAGACCGTCCACGGTAATCGAGGTTTCCGGCTCCGGGTCATACAAACCTATTCCACAGGCAATAGTTGCGGCATAATTTCCGCCCTGGAGATTCCGTTGTAGCGGATTACCACCACAGAGGCTTTCGGTACGATGGCATTTTGTTTGGTAAAATGTGCAAAATCAAATGGCACGGGAAGCACCCTGAAACGGGTGTGATCCTGCGGAAGCCCCATTTCCACCAGCAACCGGTTTTTGGTTTGCCGGTCCACTTCTTCTAGGAAAAGTGTTTTCGGATTGATCTTGGCGTACAGATAATAATCCAGCGCGATCAGTTCTTTCAGAACGGAATCATCCGGATAATACGTTGATACATAATCGAATAGTAATTCATACACGTCTGCCAGCACGTATTTAAAAAAGTCCTTTTTTTCGCCGAACCAGGTGCCCAGTCCCAGCAGAAATTCGAAAATGCTGTACTGCACAGTCACGTATTTCAGCGTATGCGGGGTTCTTTTTTTGTTCCAGTAAATTTCCAGCGCGTGTTCGAGCAGTTCGATGCGGTGCAGTTCCTCCCGCGACAGGTAATTGCTCTCAATGATCTGGTACGGCGGCGTGGGATCGAATACGTAGCCGTGCTGTGCGTGTTTGTACAACATCGGCGTGCCTTTCAGGAATTTCAGAAAGCCCAGTTGCAGTTCGGGCGGGAACAGTTTAAATACCTCTTCAAAACTGTATTTGATATCCTCCCAGCGGTCGAGCGGTAGTCCTACGATCAGGTCGAGGTGCATTTCCACCTTGTGCTCCAGTCGCTGAATAATGGCTTTCGTTTTGTCGAAATTCTGCTTCCGGCTCACTTCCAGGTTTGCTTTCTGGTTCACGGTCTGAATGCCGATCTCGAACCGGAACAACCCCGGAGGCACGTGATCCTCGATGAATTGCATGATGTCCGGATGCAGGATATCGGCTGTTATTTCAAACTGGAATACGTTTTCGGGGCGGTAGTTGTCCAGAATAAACCTGAAAATATCGAGGGTAAAATCCCGCTTGATATTGAACGTGCGGTCGAGGAATTTCACCACGCGCCCGTTTTGCATCATGAACAGCAGCGTGGATTTGATACTATCCATGGGCAGGTAACGCACCTTGTTGTCGAGACTGGCCAGGCAGAATTCGCATTTGTACGGACAGCCGCGCGACGTTTCTATGTACAGCACTTTGTTGGCCAGCGATTCCGGCGGATCGTTGCGGTATGGCATGATCTGCTCGTATGCCTTAAGATCGAATATTACGGAATCCTGGAAATACCGGGTTTCCGAACCCGCTTTGCTCACGATATTGGGAATGTCCGCCACTTCCGGATATGCCTGCAGGAAAGCGCGGAAAGGAGTTTCACCCTCGCCGGTAATGATGTAATCCACTTCCGGCTGCGCGATCACGTCCTGCCAGTCGTAACTCACTTCGGGGCCGCCGAGCAGGATTTTGGCCGCCGGATTCAGGGATTTTATCTTTCGGGCCACCTCCAGCGTCTGGGTAATGTTCCAGATGTAGCAACTAAACGCCACTACGTCGTACCTGCTGCAAAATGCTGCTACCTCGTCCTGATCTTCCTTGATGGAAAACTCCTTCCATTCCAGTCCGGGATGGTCTTCATTGAGCGCATACAGCAACCGGATGGCCAGGTTGGTATGGATGTATTTCGCATTCAATGTGGTGAGCAGGAGGGTCATGAGCGATTTGTTCGGGTGCAAAGGTGCGGAAAAATCTGGATGTAGGGGCGACCCTTGTGGTCGCCCGGATGCAGAACCTTTAAGGCGCGTCTTCCTGCTTTTCCACCAGCGTAGCCTGCTCCTGTGCCGCAAGATAAGCCTTCAATTTACCCATCGCCGACTTACCCACCAGGTTCACCACATCTTCTTCCGGCGCTTCCCGCACCCGCGCCATAGAGCCGAAATGCTGTAGCAGTTTTTCAGCCGTTTTAGCGCCGATACCCGGAATTTCCGTGAGTTCGGTTTTGATAAAATTCTTGCTGCGCTGATTGCGGTGGAACGTTATACCGAAGCGGTGGGCCTCGTTGCGCGCCTGCTGTATGAGTTTGAGCGATTCCGATTTTTTATTGATCAGCGCCGGCACCGGATCGTCGGGGTAAAATATCTCTTCCAGGCGTTTGGCAATGCCGATCACGGTCATTTTACCTTCCAGATCGAGGGC
>JAKQJD010000393.1 GCA_029561355.1 Bacteroidota bacterium
TGTATTCCTGACCAACGATCACTTTCGCAGTTTCTGTTTTCAGGGACTCTACAAATGCGCTTTCCTCGTGTATCCGCTGGTTGAGCGCCTGAATATCTATGTAGTTTTGCATAGTGTGGTTCTAGTGACGGGCAAAAATAGTTATTGGTTATCAGTTATTAGTTATCAGGGGTGTTTCAGGCAGGTATTTAAGAAAAGGAAAACATTTGTTTCCCGTTTTGCCATTACCTGCCTGAAACACCCCTGATAACTAATAACGTATAACCAATAATCTAACATTAAACATACATCTCCTCCACCTCATCCCGGTATTTCTCCATTATCACCCGGCGCTTCAGTTTCAGTGTGGGCGTCAGTTCGGCGTCGGTGCCGTCGGTTTTCACCGCATCCCAGGTGCCGGGCAGGAGAACGAATTTTTTTACCTGTTCCGCATGGCTGAAGAAGGGATTAATACGGTCGACGAGCATCTGATAGCGGTGTATAACTTTGGGATGGCGGATCATTTCAGGAAGATTTGTCCATACGATACCGTGTTTGTGGCACCATTCCTTCAGCCCTTCCGGAGAAGGGACGATCAGGGCGGAGACGAATTTCAGGTTTTCGCCGACCACCATCACCTGCTCTACCAGGCGGTGTTCTTTATACACGGATTCGATGGGCGACGGAGCGATGTATTTACCCAGACTGGTTTTGAGCAGTTCTTTTTTCCGGTCGGTGATTTTCAGAAATTTGTAACCGGCCTGGCCTTCCACGACCGTGCCAATGTCGCCGGTAACCAGCCAGCGCTCCCCGTCGATGACGCGGATGACCTCGGCCGTTTTGTCCGGGTGCTTGTAATAACCTGCCATCACCCCCGGGCCTTTCACGAGAATTTCTCCTTCGCCGGGTTTCGCTTCCGCACTGGGTTCGATGCGCAGTTCAATGCCGTCGAGCACCACGCCAACCGTGCCCAGCATGGCGGCATGGGGTTCGTAGCGGCTGAAACTGACGCCCGGCGCCGCCTCCGTCATACCGTATCCTTCGCGAAGAGGAATCCCGGCGGCGTTGAATACGCGCATGATCTTCACGGGGCAGGCAGAAGCGCCGGTAATGATGCCTTTGATACTGCCGCCCAGGGCTTCGCGCCACTTGGAAAAAATGAGTTTATGCGCGATTTTCCATTCGAAAGCCTGCCAGCCGGTGTATTTTTTTTCGAAATCCCAGTGGTCTGTCAGTTGCAGAGCCCAGAAAAACAGGGCGCGTTTGATGCCGTGCAGTTCGAGCCCTTTGTTATAAATGCGTTCGTATACTTTCTCCAGGAGTCGCGGTACACAGGTGAAAAAGTGCGGCTGAATAGCCTTTAAATCGCCGTCTTCACCGCCCAGGTTGTCGGTGCCCGTAAACGAGACGCTCACGCCGCAGCGGATGAAAAAATAGATGGCCGCGCGCTCGAAAATGTGGCTGACCGGCAGAAAACTCAGCACCCGGTCGCCGGCAGTGATGGGTACCAGTTTTTCGATTGATTCGACGTTGAAAGCGATGTTCCGATGGGTGAGCATCACGCCTTTCGGATCGCCGGTGGTGCCCGAAGTGTAAATAAGGGTGCAAATGTCGTCGGGCCGGATGCCCGATTTGATCTGTTCTACTTCCGCCAGGTCGCCTTCCATCAGCAGTGTTTTCCAGCCGGGCACATCCGGGCGTTCCGTCAGGGCAAAAATCTCCTTCAGGTTAGGCGTGCGGCTTTTTACCTGTTGCACTTTGTCGTACAGGTCGCCGTCGCCTACAAAGCAGTATTGCGCTTCGGATTCGCGCAGGATGTACTCGTATTCGCGCGGACTAATAGTCGGATACATGGGCACGTGCAGGATGCCCAGTTGCAGCATGGCAAAATCCAGGATCACCCATTCCGGTGAGGTTTGATATACGACACTGGCAATTTTATCCCCCGGCCGAACGCCCAGTCGCAGCAGGCCGAGACTCATCTGATTGCCCAGTTCTATAATTCTGGCGGTGGGGTAATAAATCCAGCGGCCATCCGCTTTGTACCCGAAGGCTTTTTCCTGCGGACTGTTTTGCTGTTGTTCGTACAAGTAATCGAAGAGGCGATTCTCGCTCATATCATATTGATTGTCAATGATTTTAAAACTTACAGATTGCAATTCAAAACAAATTGTAAGATCGTGGCGTTTTATTTTTCAAATGCCAAAAGTGGGCAATTTTTGAAAAAAAATTAATAGTAATTTAAAATGAAAAATGCGGACGTCAGCTGCGGCAAAACATGGAATTATCTATTAATACTTGGAATCGGGGCAAAACGTAAAATATAATTGGCCGTTTTCATTTGAAACAAATAATTTTTTTAACAAAACGGCCCGAATAAGCTTGTTAATCCGCCAAAATAATTTCAATTTTGTAATTCTTTGTGGGAAAGTCATCTTCTTGACTGATCAGATGTTTACGATTCGGTTTTCTTCTGAAGGTGTGCCTTATCAACGTTTTCGTGGTTTTTGTGCAATAAGAGGATCTTAGCAGATCGGCTTAGAATAACTTTTTGCGCTCGCTTTCGACCTGTAATCAGGTTGTGATGCTGTGTCGGCCGGGGTCTCAGGCTTTTTTTGCTATGCTTCGGCAATGTAATACAGTACCATATCGTTTTTAATGCAGCCAGGGTGTGACCTAACAAAGTTTTAATCATTTTTCATCCGATAAACAGCAGGTCATATGAGCAATTTACAAGCGAATCCGCTTAAACTGATATTTAGAGGACGACTCGAGTTTGGCTCCGAGCGTACCTTCAATATGGTGCTCAATCACTGGAACACGCGGGTTGAAAGCTATTTCAAAAGCGATGTGCTCCTCAAAGCGGAGGAAGTATTCAACGCAGAATCCTACACCCTCGACGTGCCGCAGCAGGTGCTCATGAGCACCGAAAAGCACTGGCGCAGTACCACTGCCCTGCTCAAAGAAATTGCCCAGTATGCCCTCGCGGGTAACGTGGGCGCCTGGTGGGTCAACAGCGGTCAGGTGCTGGCACAATACACCATCGAGCCTCAAAGCGACAAAACGGCGGTGATGGAGTTTCTCCGCGGCCGCGAACTGGTGCAACAAGGCGGTATGGAAATGGCGTCCGAAGCACTCAGCAATGCGATTTCCAAGTTTGAACGCAATGCCCTGGCCTACGAACGCCGCGGCTACGTCAACTACAAACTCAAGAATTTTAAAGACGCCCTGTACGATTTTTCAAAAAGTATCGGCATCAATCCGAATAATCCCGAGCCTTACTACGGTCGCGGGAAAGTGAAGATGATCATGAACGACTTTGAAACGGCTGTACAGGACTTCGATGCCGCTATTAAAGGTTCGCTGGCCGTGCAACCCTTGCACTGGCTCGCCCGCCTGCGTAAAGCCGAATGCCTCTTCCATGCCAAACGGTATGCAGAAGCAATTCCCGAACTGAAATTGTTTTTAAAACGTCAATTCAACGAGTCGCATCCCGCTTTCCGTTTCCGCCCTAAAGCGGAGTATTTGCTGGCGGAGGCACAGAAGTAGTTATTGGTTATCAGTTATTAGTTATTAGGGATGGTAAGGGACCATCTGTACAAATGCCTGGCCGCACAATCGTGTAGCCAGGCATTTTAAGTTATTGATTATCAGTTATTAGTTATTAGTTATTAGTTATTAGTTATTAGTTATTAGTTATTAGTTATTAGTTATTAGTTATTAGTTATTAGTTATTAGTTATTAGTTATTAG
>JAKQJD010000331.1 GCA_029561355.1 Bacteroidota bacterium
TCGTTCAAAAAACAAACCCAGGGCGCAGAAGGCATGAAGATTACCAATGGCCAAAACATTGTCCTTGAACACTTTACGATTGAAGATTCCAAAGGTGATCTGATTAAAACCCAGACGGTAAACGGGCTGCAATTCCGCGATATCACCGCCCGCTGGACCGGCGAACCGCAGGCCTCCAACGGCTCTTACGCGCTGTATCCGGTACAATGCCGGAACGTCCTCATCGAACGCTGCACGGCCATCGGCGCCTCCGATGCCGGCATTTACGTAGGCCAGTCCGACAGCGTGTGGGTAACCCAGTGCGTCGCCAAAAACAACGTGGCCGGCATCGAAATCGAAAATACTACGAACGCCTGGGTCTGGAAAAACAAGTCGTTCGACAATACGGGCGGCATCCTGGTATTCGACCTGCCCGACCTGCTGAAAAAAGAGGGCGGACACGTCAAGGTGTACGACAATCTCATCGAGCACAACAACTACAAAAACTTCGCCCCAAAAGGCAATATCGTGGGCAAGGTGCCTCCGGGAACCGGCGTGATGATTCTGGCTACCAACGACGTGGAAGTTTACCGAAACAACATTACGGACAACAAAACCGCCTCCACAGCCATTGTCAGTTATTTTATCAGCGAAAATCCGATTAAGGACACCGTCTACAACCCCTACCCTTCCCGGATTTACATCCACGACAATACCTACTCCGAAGGCAAACGGATGCCCGACCGGAAAAACAAACTCGGCTTTATTTTCTGGTGGAAATTTGGCAAAAAAGTGCCGCACATCCTGTACGACGGCATTGAAAACCCCGAATGGAAAGACGCGAACGGGCAAATAAAACCGGGATACCGCATTTGTATCGGCGACAATAAAAACGGTACTTTCGCCAACATCCGGGCCGACAAACTGGGCTTGTTCAAAGGAAAAATCAGCAAAGACAAAACGCCTTATGAGTGTGCATATTAAATTATTCGGGCTGATAATTGCGGGGATTATCCTCCTGGCGTCTACTTCGGCGCCGGATGCCGCCGTCAAACAAAAACTCAGCGAATATGGCTTTTTCAGCGGCGATCCGAAGGCGCTGCAACCTGCCGATCAGGTCTTTGCCTACGAGGTAAATGCGCCGCTTTTCAGCGATTATGCCGAAAAAGCGCGCTTTATTTACCTGCCCGCCGGCACAAAAATGACTTACCGGGAAAACGGCGCGTTCGATTTTCCCGACGGCACTGCCATTATCAAAAATTTCTACTACTTCACCGACGCGGCGCACCCGGATCAGGGCAGAAGGATCATAGAAACCCGGCTGCTGCTGAAGGAACCTAAAGGATGGAAAGCGCTCGCTTATATCTGGAATGCGGAACAGACGGATGCATTGCTGGAAGTGGCAGGCGCCACGATGCCTGTTTCCTGGAACATGGCTTCCGGCAAAAAGCAGGACTTGCAATATGTCGTTCCGAACCTGAATCAATGCAAGGGGTGTCACTCCTACGATGGGCAGTTTACGCCGATCGGCGTTTCCGCTAAACAATTGAACATGAGCTTGCCTGAACAGGAAAACCAATTGCTTGCCCTTCAAAAACTGGGACGACTGGACCTGCCCGCTTCTTTTGATCCTCTTTCCGCCGGCCATCTGACGGATTACCGGAAACGGGAAAACAACCTGGAGCAATCGGCCCGCTCTTACCTCGATGCCAATTGCGCGCATTGCCACAACCCGCACGGACCAGCCAGCACCAGCGGTATGTTTCTCGAGGTGCAGGAAATCAACCCGGAACGTCTGGGCATCGGCAAACCGCCTGTAGCCGCAGGCCGGGGCAGCGGCAACTTGAAATACGGTATCGTACCGGGAAAACCTTCAGAAAGTATCCTGCTTTATCGTATGGAACACACCGATCCGGGTATTCGTATGCCCGAACTGGGCCGGCAAATGGTGCATGAGGAAGGTGTGGCGCTGATTAAATCCTGGATTAAAAACATGTAATGCAACACGGATCACGCGGATGGTAAGCGGATCTTCCCGGATTTCGTGATGCGGATATACGCGGAATAAAAAAAGCGGATCACACAGATTTGATAGAAAACAAGAGGAGCATCTGACAAAAAAATTGTCGAAAAGCCGCTCTACTTCCTATCAAATCCGCGTGATCCGCTTTTTTATTCCGCGAAATCCGCGTTACCTTATTTCTGAACTACAAACTTCTTCGTCAGCGTGCCTTCTTTCGTAGCGATACGGGCCAGGTAGGTACCGGATGCCAGTTGGGGCAGGTTGTACGTGATCGTTTCGTTGGTCAGGCCTTTTTTATCTTCGATTTTGATCGTACGGCCGCTCAGTTCAGCGATCGTAATGGTCACATCGGAAGCCGTTCCGAAGTTCAGGCCCAGGTTCAGCACGTCTTTTACAGGATTCGGGTAGACGTTCATGTACGAAGCAGGCAATGGCTTTTCATCCGTGGTGGTTACCAGATCGACGTACATACGCAGTACTGCGCAGCAGCCGCTGGAGAAACCGCCCAGGTACCATTGGTCGGAGAAAGACAGGGT
>JAKQJD010000337.1 GCA_029561355.1 Bacteroidota bacterium
TCCCTATTTTCACGGCGCAAAATTCACTTTCATGAAACAATTGACCCGTGTCCTCCTGGGTTTTACGCTGTTGATCAGCCGGGCTGCCCTCTTCGCCCAAATCACTTTCCCCATCTCCGCACCTTCCGACGAGCGAAGCGGATTGCATGCTTTCACGCATGCGACCATTTATACGGACTACAAAACGAGCGTCGACAACGCGACTCTGCTAATAAAAGACGGCAAGGTGGTGGCCGCCGGCACGAACGTAAGCATCCCGAAAGATGCCGCCGTGCACGATTGTACCGGCAAAACCATTTACCCGGCTTTCATCGATCTCTACGCCGGCGCATACGGACTTCCCGTGGTCGCTACTCCGCAACCCGGCAGTTTCCGCCAGCAGCCTTCGCCTGCTAAAAAAGGCGCTTTCGCATGGAACGACGCCCTGCACCCGGAATACAACGCCGTCGAAACGTTTACCAACGACGCCAAAGCCGCCGAAGAAATGCGCAAACTGGGCTTCGGCGCCGTACTCACCCACCAGGCCGACGGTATTTCGCGCGGAACCGGCGCGCTGGTGACGCTCAACGACGAGCGCGAACACGAACAGATCCTGCTCGGGAAAGCCGCTCATTTCCTGTCGTTCCGAAAAGGCAGCAGCACGCAGGGCTACCCGAGTTCGCTCATGGGCTGCATTGCGCTCATTCGTCAGACTTACCTCGACGGTCAGTGGTACAAACTGGAAGGTTTTAAAAAGGAAAAAAATCTGTCGCTCGAAGCCTGGAACGCACTGCTCGACCTGCCGCAGATTTTCGAATCCACAGAAAAACTGGACCAGTTGCGTATCGCCCGCATCGGGCAGGAATTCGGGGTGAAATACATCGTCAAATCGGCCGGCGACGATTACCAGCGCCTTCCGGAAATTGTGGCCACAGGCCAGGCGCTGATTGTGCCGCTGAATTTTCCCGAAGGTTTCGACCTGCGCGACCCTTATTCGGCCCTCAATACGTCTTTGAGAGATTTGAAACACTGGGAAATGGCGCCTTCCAACCCGGCCAGAGTTCAGGGTGCGGGCATTCCATTTGCCCTCACCACCAACGGATTGCGCGATAAAAACAAATTCTGGGAAAACCTGCGCAAAGCCGTCGAATACGGTCTTACCGAAGAAACAGCCCTGAAAGCGCTGACTTATAACCCGGCGACTTTCATACGCGCATACGATCAGGTGGGCAGTCTGGAACCGGGCAAAGTGGCCAGTTTTATTATTGCCGGCGGCAACCTGTTCAAACCGGAAGGCAAAATTTACCAGAACTGGGTGAAAGGAAATGTATTCGAGGTGACGCCCGAAAAAGCCTTTCCTGCCGATGGCCTGGGCGTTTACGACCTGAAAGTGGGAACTACTTCCTACACGCTTACGATAAAAGGCAAACCCGACGCGCCGGAAGCGCAAATCATGCGCGCCGATAGTTCGAAAACCAAGGCTACACTGAGTTACAGCGCCAGCCGCGTAGTGGTACTTTCTTTTCAGATCGATACGGTGAAAAAAACAACGGTGTCGCTTTCGGGTGTTGCGGGCCTGAAAGAATGGGCCGGACAAGGCACCCTGCCCGACGGAACCTGGACGGACTGGAAAGCGACTTTTGTAAAACCTGCCGGTGAAAACAAACCGGGCAAACAGGCGCCCGTTGTAAAACCCGAAACCGGCGACCTGATCTATCCGTTTACCGCGTTCGGCTGGAAAGAAAAACCGGTGCAAAAAACGGTTTTGATCCAAAATGCTACCGTATGGACCGGCGAAAAGGACGGCGTGTTACAAAATACCGACGTGCTGATTTCCGGCGGAAAAATCGGAAAAATCGGAAAAAAACTGCCCGCCCAGGACGACGCCATGGTGGTCGACGGCACCGGCAAGTACCTCACAGCCGGCATCATCGACGAGCACTCGCACATCGCCGTCAGCCGCAGCGTCAACGAGGGTGCGCAGGAAAGCAGCGCCGAGGTGCGTATCGGCGACGCGATCGATTGCGAGGACAATGACATTTACCGCCAACTGGCCGGCGGCGTCACTACCAGCCACATCCTGCACGGCTCGGCCAACCCCATCGGCGGACAAACGCAACTCATCAAACTGCGCTGGGGCTACGCGCCGGAGGAACTGAAATTTCAGAACTGGCCGGGCTTTATCAAATTTGCCCTCGGCGAAAACGTAAAACAAAGCAGCAGCAGCAACAGCACCCGTTTCCCGCAAACGCGTATGGGCGTGGAGCAGGTATATGCCGATTATTTCACCCGTGCACAGGAATACAGCCTGTTGAAAAAATCGGGCAAACCCTACCGCAAAGACCTGGAAATGGAAGCGTTGCTCGAAATTCTGGAAAGCAAACGTTTCATCACCTGCCACTCTTACGTGCAGTCGGAAATTACCATGATGATCCGAATTGCCGAGCGTTTCGGCTTCCGGCTGAATACGTTCACCCACATCCTCGAAGGCTACAAAGTGGCCGATAAAATGGCCAAACACGGCTCCGGCGCCTCCACCTTTGCCGACTGGTGGGCCTACAAATACGAAGTGTACGAGGCCATTCCGCAAAACGCCCGCATGATGTCCGACCGCGGCCTCGTGGTAGCCATCAACTCCGACGACGCCGAAATGGCCCGCCGCCTCAATCAGGAAGCCGCCAAATCCGTGATGTACACCGGCATGAAAGAAGATCAGGCCTGGAGCATGGTGACACTCAATCCGGCCAAACTGCTGCATATCGACCAGCAAACCGGCAGTATTAAAACCGGTAAAGATGCCGACGTGGTGCTTTGGAACGATAACCCTTTGTCCGTGTATGCCCGCGCCGAAAAAACCTGGGTCGACGGTATTCTTTTCTTCGACCGGCAGGAAGACGCCCAAATGCAGGACTGGGTGCGGAAAGAACGGGCGCGCCTGATCCAGAAAATTCAGGCGGCGAAAAAGGGCGGCGAAGGCGGCGAAAGGCCGAGCGGACAAAAACCGCAGTACCACTGCGACAGCGAGGAAGACGAAGGCTGAGTTGGTGTTTGGGGTGTGGTGTTTGGTGTTTGGGGCGCGTTGCCCTTGGCTTGATGAATAGAAATACCGGAGGCAACGCGCCCCAAACACCAAACACCACACCCCAAACACTCAAATCAGTCCTCTCGATTTCAGTTCCAAATACTTGTTGATCGTATTCAGCGTCAAATCCTCCGGCCGGGTGAGTACTGCCTGAATGCCGTACTGCCGGAGTTTGATGACCATTTCTTTTTTGTCCTGCAAAAATTGGCGGGCGACGGTCTGGCGATAGATATCGGCCGTTTTTTGCACGTCTTCGGAAGCCAGTTTTCGTATTTCCGTGTTTTCGAAAAATACCACTACGAGCAGGTGTGAACGGTTGAGCCGGCGCAGAGTCGGCAAAGCGCGTTCGAGTGCGTAACTGCTTTCAAAATTGGTAAACAGGAGCAGCAAAGAGCGCATACCGATCAATCGTCGCACACCTTCGTAGAGCAATTCGTAATTGGCTTCGCCGGGGCGTTCTTTTTCCCGGTACAGCGATTCCAGGATACGTTTCAACTGGCTGCTGTCGCGCTCGGCTTTGAGTGTAGCGCCGATGACATCGGAGAACGTGAGCAGCCCGGCCTTGTCCTGTTTTTTCAGAATGATGTTGCTGATCGCCAGCACCGTGTTGATGGCATAATCCATCAGACTAAGGCCTTCGAACGGCATTTTCATCACCCGGCTTTTGTCGATGATGCAGTACACCTGCTGGCTGCGTTCGTCTTCATACTGGTTCACCATGAGCGTGGCGCGGCGGCTGGAGGCCTTCCAGTTGACGCTGCGGTAGTCGTCGCCCTCCACGTAGTTTTTGATTTGCTCGAATTCGTAACTGTGGCCGATCCGGCGCATTTTTTTGATGCCCGTTTCGTGCGCGATGTGCTGCATGGCCCGCAGTTCGTATTGCTTCATCTGGATAATGGACGGGTAAACGGCCACTTCCTGCGGTTGTTTAAAAACCAGTTTGCGCTCGGCCAACCCCAGGCGGGTAGAAGCGAAAACGTTGATATTTCCAAAATCATAAACGCCGCGCGATAACGGCCGCAGCACGTGTTTCGCCAGATAGGGTTGTCCGGGCGGCAACTCGCAATGAATTTCGAAATCACGCTGCTGAAATTGAGGCGGCAGTTCGTCGGTAATCGTCAGATTGAAATATATGTTTCCCTGATTTTCAACGGCAATGATCACTTCATTCGGGTCGCTCAACGAAAAAACGGTACTCAACCTTCTTTCACAGGCAATTTGTGGTTTCCGAAGATAGAGCAACAGCACGTCGGCCAGCAAAAGTGCAGCCCCTGCCCCCAGCGCAATCTGCGCCATCGGAAACAGCCAGCCAAACGGATATGCCAGCGCAAAAAGGGCCATGATGGCGCCGAGAATCCAGAAAAAGCGGTTGGTCAGGTACATGGGTGGTGGTTGGTGATTGGTTTTTAAGAGTTTATTGGTTTATGGTTTATGAGTTTATGGTTTATTGGTTTATGGTTTATGGTTTATTGGTTTATGGTTTATTGGTTTATAGTTTGGTAAGGGTTAATCTGTTCCATTCCCGAGCGGCCAAATCATAAACCTATAAACTCATAAACTCATAAACTCATAAACCCATAAACCTCATAACGCTACCTATTCACAATAATCTTTCCTTCTTTCATCACAAATACAACGCGGGTCATGGCATCGATTTGCTCAAGCGGGTTACCGTTCACGGCTACGAGGTCGGCCAGTTTACCGGCTTCGATGGAGCCTGTTTTATCCTGCAAATGAAGCATGGTGGCGGCGTCCAAAGTGGCGGCGCGCAAGATGTCGGCATTTTTCATACCAGCCTGCGCCATGTAAATGAATTCGAGGTTGTTTTTTCCATGCGGAAAAACGCCGGCGTCGGTACCGAAGGCAATTTTCACCCCTTTTTTGTAAGCACGTGCTGCGGTCGACTGGATTTGAGGCCCGATTTCCAGGGCTTTTACCCGTACCACTTCCGGAAAAAATCCGGGCGAATTTTTGGCGCTGTCGCTCACCGCAAATCCGGCAGTGAGTGTAGGTACATACCAGGTGCCGTGTTTGATCATGGCATCCATCGTGACATCGCTCATGAACGTGCCGTGTTCGATACTCACCACACCCGCTTCCACGGCCCGGCGCATCCCTTCGTCGCCGTGCGCATGTGCGGCCACGTCGACACCCAGGTCGCGGGCGGTTTTTACGATCGTTTCCAGTTCGTCTGCGGCATAGTGCGGCAAACGGCCGTCGCGGGCGAGCGACAACACACCGCCGGTTGCGCAGACTTTAATACAATCGGCGCCGCGTTTGATCTGGGCACGCACGGCCGTCCGGCATTCGTCGGGGCCGTCGGCAATACCCATTTCAGGTCCGGGAATATCGAACAAATCCCAGCGGGCGCCCGTGGTCGGATCACCGTGGCCGCCGGTAATACTCAGCGCTTTTCCAGCGGCGATGATGCGCGGCCCAGTGGTCCAGCCTGCGTTGATGGCATTGCGCAAAGAAATGTTCACACCCGAACCGCCGAGGTCGCGTACGGTTGTAAAACCGGATTCGAGCGTACGGCGCGCATACACGGCGGCATGAAAGGCGATATCCGCGTCGTTCAGAACGAATCGTTCGTTGTAGGAATTCCGGTTCTGTTCGAATTCAAAATGCACGTGGCAGTCGATCAGGCCCGGCAACAGCGTTTTCGATTTCAGGTCGACAGTCGTCGTGCCCGAAGGTGCAGGCACGTAGCCTTTTTCGATGCGGAGGATTTTTCCGTTTTCCACCACCACCGTTCCGGCGGTTTGGGGAGCGCCGTTGATGGGAATAATTTGCCCGCAATACAGGTACGTCGTTTGTGCTCCAAGGGATATTTGAAGAAGAAACAAGCCGCAGAACAGCAGCGGATGTAATCGTTTTTGTGCAGGAGCCATAAGTTTCATTTCTGTCTGGAGCAATTATTCTTCGAATTTTGCTCCACCCGGAGCGCGATACGGTTGAAACGGAATTTTTAAAAGATTGCCGATGCGCGAGTGTTCGGCGTTTTCCATGTGCGTATCGATGCCGAACACGATTTTTTCATCGTCGAGCCGCGAGAACGTGCCGAAAAGCCGGTCCCAGATGGAAAAAATATTGCCGTAGTTGCTGTCGGTATACGGCAATGCATAGTGATGGTGCACGCGGTGCATGTTGGGCGTCACGATCACCCAACTCAGCAAACGGTCCAGTTGTTTGGGAAATCGGATGTAGGCGTGGTTGAATTGCGACAGCGCAACCGACAAGGACTGGTACATAAAAACAATGTAAATCGGTGCGCCGGCAATAATCACGCCCAGGGTGGTAAATACAAACCGGAACACACTTTCACCGGGGTGGTGGCGATTGGCGGTAGTCGTGTCTACATGCGGATCCGTGTGGTGAACGAGGTGAAACAGCCACATCCACCGCACTTTATGCTCGGCCCAGTGCACGAAGTACGCGCCGATCAAATCCAGCAGCAGCAGCCCCACGATCAGAAACAGCCACATGGGCATAGGCGGCAGCCATTGAAGTATGCCGAAATGATGCGCCGTCACCCATTCGCTGGAACGGTACAGAATGACGGCCATTAAAAAATTGATCAATACGGTGGTGACCGTAAAAAACAGGTTGATACCCGTATGGGACCATTTGTCGTACGGCTTCCGGAACAGAGGAATGCCGCTTTCCAGCAGCAAAAAGATTGTCAGCCCGCCGAGCAGGATGGCGCTCCGGTGAGACGAGGGAATGTGTGTGAAATACTGGACGATGGCATCAATCATGGCCTGACACTTTTTTGACGCCTAAAAATAATGCAAAGCGCTGAAGGCACATTTATTTTTTCTTGCCGTCCATTTCACCGGCCACCATCATTTTTCGCGCCTCGGCCCATCCTGCCACACCTTTTTCCAGTGCGATAACCTGGTGGACGCCCATTCTTTCGAAGTGTTTGGCAGCCTCGATGCTCACACCTCCATACAAGCAATAAACGGCCACTTCGTTGGATCCCTGCAATTTTTTGATGTCCTCATCAAAAGTGGCGGGATTGTACGGGATGTTCACGGCGCGGTTAATATGAGCAATTTCGAATTCCCGGGGCGTGCGCAGATCGATGAGTGGCACGTTTGTTCTCAAATTCAGGTACTTCTGAAATTCTTCGGCACTAATAATGCTCATCCCTTTCGGCAATTCAACTTCCGGTCTGTCGGGATTCTGTTTTTTCTCCTCCATGTTCACAGGCGTTTCCGCAGCAGTTGGAGTGGACGATTCCGGCGTATTTTTACAGGAAATCAGGCTGGATAAAAGAAGCAGGGAAAAGACGGATACAAAAAAACGCATAATAGAATGTTGTTTAAGACGCAAAGATAGGCGGACGCCGCCGATAATATGGATTTGAACGAATGATGAGAAAAACATAAAAATGCCTCCTTCCTGATTTGCGCGTTGGCAGGGTTAGAAAGGAGGCATCGGAAATGTTTCGTTTACAGGGAAAACTCTACGTTTTCTGGTGTTTTTTCTTGGCTGCGGGGAACAGTATGTTGTTGAGAATCAGGCGGTAACCAGGCGAATTGGGGTGCAGGGCCAGATCGGTCGGCGGATCCTGCACGTAGTGCCGGTAGTCTTCGGGGTCGTGACCGCTGTAATACGTCCAGAAACCGTAGCCGTGGGTGCCGTGGATGTAGCGTGCTTCGCTGGCGGGTTTGTTTTCTCCCATGGTCAGCACGTTCGGTTTGATGTATTTTTTCTGAAATGCAGTAGCCTGGCCCATAAAACCTTTGACGGTGCGGGTGTGGCACTGGGTGAGCATGGTAGGAATTGGATCCCATTTTGCCGAAAAATCAAACAACGTGAAATAGTCTTGCTCTGGTGGAACCCTGCGGCCGGTCACTTCGCTGTGGTCGATGGTGGAGTGTTCGTAAATGCCCGGATCGGTAATCACCTGAAAATTGGTAAAGGCAAACGTTTTGGAATAATCCAGTTTGCTCTGACAATTCGGGTCGACCGGATCTCCGTCGAACGGTGTGGCACAAATATCGGTGCCTTCGGCAGCCAGCGCAATGTCGTACGTATCGGTAGCAGAACACATGGCGAACATAAAGCCGCCGCCGTTGACGAACTGCTCGATCTTTTTTGAAACGGCCAGTTTAAGTTGACTTACCTTATCAAAACCGTTTTTTGCGGCCAGGCCTTCCATCATCCGCACGTGTTCGCGGTACCAGGGCTGTCCGCCGTAACTCGCATAAAACTTGCCATACATGCCTGCAAAATCCTCGTGGTGCAGGTGCAGCCAGTCGTACCCCGCGAGTTTTCCTTGCAGCACTTCCGTATCGTAAAGTACCTCGTAGGGAATTTCGGCATAGGTGAGCACCATGGTCACAGCGTCATCCCAGGGCTGGATCACCTCGCCTTTTTCATTTTTATCAGGCGTATAAACGGCAATTTTCGGCGCTTTTTCCAGTTTGATCACGTCCTGATTCACTTCCGGATTGAGAATTTCATTCTGAATGGCGGCAAACTGCGCATCCGAAATCACCTCGTAACTCACGTCACGGGTTTTGCATTCTTTTTCAAAAGCCGCCGAATAGGGAAACGCAAAACTGCCGCCCCGGTAATTCAGCAGCCAGTACGCCTCGACGCCCTGTGAAATGACCCAATACGTGATGCCATAGGCTTTCAGGTGGTTGTGCTGGCTGGTTTCGTCCATCGGAAGCAACATGACGGAAGCACGCACCTGGGCAAAGAGGCTCAGGGACATGAACAACAATACGATCATTCGACGCATAACCAAAGTGATTTAAAGGGAACTACCCGTTGAAATGGAAACATGCATAAAACGCCGGTTCCTTTAAAAAGATTTTGAAGCGACTGTCATTGTTCACTGACAGCCCCGGACCTGCAAAATTAAGGGGTTCCGGGGAGGTTTTTCAATATTCCATCGAAAGGGGAAGATCTGCTTGTTGTGCGAGCAGCGCGGTTGGTCTAAAATTGTGAATGGCCTGAAGCAATTCGTTCAGGTCGCTTCTGAATTCCATGAAATAATCTTCGTGCAGCAAGGCTGCCTTTTTCAGCAGCATAGCGGTGCGGCGCACTACATATGGCGCGAAAGTGTCGTTGCGCTTGTCGGAAAATGAGCGCAGCATCACGATGTGCCGCCGGAAGGCTTCAGACAATAAAAAAGTGGTAAGAATCACTTCGCCAGGCTTGTCTTTGGTGGCCTGCACGTGTTCGGTGATGCGGGCGTTCCAGAAACGCAGTTCGAGGAGGAGGAGCCCGGGCGTGATGTACTTGTCGCCCGTTTTCGGGAGTTTTTGCACGATTTGTTCCCGCAGTTCCTGGGCGCGTTCTTCACGGGTTTCGCCACCTTCCAGCAGTTCGAATATCAACCGGCGGATCAGTTTCTGATCCTTGAGCAGCAGGCGCAGCAGGAGTTTGTCTTTCTCCTTCACAGGCATACGAAGCACGGCCGCTTTTAACTGTTCGTCAAGTTTGCGCATTTTTTCGAGTGTTTGGTGTGTGGTGTTTCGTGTTTGGGGCGCTATGCCCGGACTGTAGTTGCCAATGACCAGCCGCAAAATATCCAAAAACGAAACACCACACACCAAACACCGGAAAAAACTATTGTGTTTTCGGTCCGGCCGCTACGATTTCAGGTTTGGCCTGGTCTTCGTATTTTTTGAAATTATCAGCAAACTCCCTTGCCAGTTGCGCCGCTTTCGCATCGTACTGCTGCTTGTCCTGCCAGGTATCGCGCGGATTCAAAATATGGTCCGGCACGTGCGGGCAGGTTTTGGGAATTTGCATACCAAAAACCGGGTGCTCATGGTATTCCACCTGATCCAGCGCGCCGCTGAGCGCGGCCGTGATCATGGCGCGGGTGTAAGGAAGTTTCATCCGGTTCCCGGTACCATACGGCCCGCCGCTCCAGCCGGTGTTGATGAGCCAAACGGCCGATTTGCTTTTGCGCAGTTTTTTACCGAGCATATCCGCGTATTTCGCCGGGTGCAAGGGCAGGAAAGGCGCTCCAAAACAGGCAGAAAACACGGATTTCGGTTCTTTTATGCCCACTTCCGTACCCGCTACACGTGCCGTATAGCCGCTGATAAAATAGTACATGGCCTGTTCCGGCGTAAGGCGCGAAATAGGCGGCAGTACGCCGTATGCGTCGCAGGTCAGGAAAAATATGTTTTTCGGATCGCCGGCTGCCCGGCTCGGGGTCACTGCATTGGCAATATGGTGGATCGGGTAGGAAACGCGCGTGT
This sequence comes from Bacteroidota bacterium, assembly GCA_029561355.1. Lineage (GTDB taxonomy): Bacteria > Bacteroidota > Bacteroidia > Chitinophagales > Saprospiraceae > M3007. Next base: position 10,297 of record JAKQJD010000337.1, read on the forward strand.
TTTCGGTAATACTGCGATCGGCATAATCCACGCGACGGGTGCCCTCTTCGAAAGTTACGTTTTCCAGAATAGCGCCGTGTCGGATAGCGCGGAAAATATCCGGTTCTTTTTCTTCGGTCAGATCGATGGTTTTGGCGTAGCAGCCGCCTTCGAAATTGAATACTTCATTGCTTGCCCAGGCATGTTCGTCGTCGCCGATGAGCGGGCGGTTGGGATCGGCACTGAGCGTTGTTTTTCCAGTGCCCGACAAACCGAAGAACAGGGCGATGTCGCCTTCCGGCCCCACATTGGCCGAGCAGTGCATCGGCAATGCGTCGTTGGTACGGGTAGGCAATACGAAATTGATAACGGAAAAAATACCTTTTTTAATCTCACCGGTGTAACCCGTGCCGCCGATCAGCAACTGGCGTTTTTTGACGTTGACGATGGCAAAATTGTGCTGGCGGGTGCCGTCTGCTTTCGGGTCGGCTTTAAAACCGGGCACACAGAGTACTGTCCAGCGCGGATCGAAATCCAGCAGTTCCTCCTGATCCGGGCGCAGAAACATATTGTTGGCAAATTGGTTGCTCCAGGGATATTCCGTGATGACGCGGAGACGCAACTGGTAATCCGGGTTGATGCTGGCATTGGCGCGCAGGTCGCGCACGTACACTTCCTTCTTCTTCAGGTACGCGCAGCATTTCCGCCAGAGTTTGTCAAAATTTTTGGCTTCGAAAGGGATATTGACTTTACCCCAGTGCACTTTCGAGGCCGTCATGCTGTCTTTCACGATGAAACGGTCGTCGGGAGAGCGGCCGGTAAATTCGCCGGTTTGAATCACCAGCGCACCGCTATCGGCCAGTTGGCCCATTCCTTTCCGGATCGAATGTTCGGTTAATTCTTCGGGAGTGAGGTTCCAGTACGCAGTTTTGTAGTTTTTGAGGCCTACGGATTCAAGGCGCGCCAATGGATTTTTCAGTCCAAGTTCCTGCATAAATTGAGTTTTAGAATTTGGTTAGGCAAAATGAATGAACGGGCGCATCACGCAAGAGGTAAGTGTGGTGGTGGCGTGGAATGCGGCGGCAAAGATAGGAGGTTGTTGAGAATGTTGAGGGTTGAGATTGTTGAGAGGTTTATAGGTTTATAGGTTTATTTTCTGCCACTCGAAAAAGAAGAGTTCATTCATTTTTCGAGTGGCAGAAAATAAACCTATAAACCTATAAACCTATAAACCTATAAACCTATAAACCTTTTGCAGCAAACGGCCCGTCAAACTTCGGTTTCCAGGTTTCCGAAATAGCGAAAGCCCGGAATTTGGCCTGATCGGCTGTCGGACCTTCAAAAAGTTCGTCGACGGTCGATTGAAAAAGTTGGAGCCAGCGGTCGAAATCTGCCGCTTTCAGCGGATGCCGGGCGTGCAGGTCGAAGTGTTTCTGGATCGGGTTGCCTTGATAGCCACCGGAAATATCGAGTAGCAAGAATTCCCAGAACGCATACATCACAGGCAGGTGGTGTGCCCAGTCGACCTGTGCGATATCATTAAAAATATATCCAATAACCTCGTCGGCGCGTACTTTCTGGTAAAAAAGGTCGATAAGCGTCCGGATATCGGCAGCATTTGTGATGTCGTGTTTCATATGGGGCGTTTTAAAAATCGCAGAGGTGCCGGTTTTTTTTCAGCCAGCGTTCTTTCAGTTTGTAATCGGGCATGTGTTGCGACACCAGCGCCCAGAAGCGGTCGGAGTGATTGAGTTCGACCAGGTGCGCGAGCTCGTGCAAAATAACGTAGTCCTGCACATCAGGTGGTGCAAACAGCAGGCGCGTGGACAGGTTGACGTTGTTTTTTGCCGAACAGCTGCCCCAGTTGCTGTGGTTGTATTTCAGGTTGACGCTTTGTACCGGCTGCCGGAACGTGCGGTCGTTCATATCCAGCACCCGGCGGTGAATTTCCGGGTAAAAATCGCCCGCTACCACCCGGCTCATGAGCGACTTGATGGCTTTCATGCGTTGCAGTGCATTGGCCCGGTCGCTGATTTGAAGGGAAATTATGTTTCCGTTGAGTTTGGCGGTGTGCGTGCCGCGCGTTTCGATGTTTACCTGCAAGGTATAGCGCCGGCCGCCGACTTCCAGTACGTCGCCGGTACGGTATACTTTTTCTGTGTAGGCATCTTTTAACGCGGGTTTTTCCTCGAAAACCTTGCACACCCACACCTCCAGCGCGCTCAATTGCTGGCGAATGGCATCTGCCGTCACGCCGGTGGGCAAACGCAGGGTCACTCGCCTGCCGGTCATGCCGAACCGGGTGTCGCGCCTGCGTTCGAGGGTTATGTCGACGGGAAGTTCGAGGCCGTGGGGGTGTATGGTAGCGCGATACTTCATCTTTAGAAAGTGAGAAAAGTGAGAGGGGTGAGAGGGTGAGAGCCGACTTCGATTCCGCCGCTTCGCTCTATTCTTCTCAATTCAGGTGCGAAGCGGCGGAATCGAAGTCGGCTCTCACTTCTCTCACCCCTCTCACCCTCTCACCCTCTGTTTTAGCCTTTGCGTTTTGCAAAATCCTGCATCAGATCCGCAAGCGCCTGAACGCTGGATTTGGGCATGGCATTGTAAATACTGGCGCGGAAACCGCCGACCGAGCGGTGGCCTTTCAGGCCGACCATACCGTTGGCTTCGGTTTCTTTCAGGAATTCCTTTTCCAGTGCCGCGTATTTTTCTTCCATGACAAAGCAGACGTTCATCAGCGAGCGGTCTTCCACAGCCGTGGTTCCTTTAAACAGCGGGTTACGGTCGATTTCCTGGTACAATACGGCGCCTTTCGTTTTGTTGCGGCGCTGCATACCTTTCAGTCCGCCGTTCTTTTTGATCCAGCGCAGGGTGAGCATACTGACGTAGATCGGGAAAACGGGCGGCGTGTTGTACAGGGAGTTTTCTGCTACAAAAGTCCGGTAGTCGAGCATAGATGGCAGGTAGCGCTGAACGCTGCCCAGCATGTCTTCACGCACGATCACCACCGTGGTGCCGGCAGGGCCCAGGTTTTTCTGCGCGCCGGCGTAAATCAGGCCGAACTGCGTCGGATCGAACGGGCGGCTGAGAAAATCGGACGACATATCGCAAACCAGCGGCACCGGCGATTTTGGGAACTTGTGCAGTTGCGTTCCAAAAATGGTGTTGTTGCTCGTCAGGTGAAGGTACTTGGCGGTTTTCGGGATCTTGTATCCTTTCGGGATAAAGGAGTAGTTCTTTTCTTTGGAAGAAGCGAGTACTTCTACGTTGCCGAAACCCTTGGCTTCCTTGATGGCTTTATTGGCCCAGGTGCCCGTGTCGACATAAGCGGCCGTTTCATCGGAATTGAGGAGGTTCATGGGCGCCATAAAGAACTGCGTGCTGGCGCCGCCGGAAAGCCATAAAACCTGGTAACCGTCGGGCAAACCGATGATTTCTTTCATCAGCGCATTGGCTTCTTCGATAATGGCCGTGAATTCGGGGCCGCGGTGCGAGAGTTCGAGCAGGCTCAATCCCATTCCTTCATAGTTGACGGCGGCTTTGCCTGCTTCTTTCAAAACCGAAGCGGGCAAAATGGCCGGTCCGGCAGAAAAATTGTGTTTTTTCATTAATGACTATTTATGTGTAATGCGGGTAGTTAGTGTTTGGGGTGTGGTGTTTGGTGTTTGGGGGTGCTTTGCCCTTGGATTAAATTCTGCCCAAGAGCAAAGTACCCCCCAAACACCAAACACCACACCCGAAACACCAACATCAGCTTTCGCGTTCCAATAAGTTTTCGATCATTTTTTTCAGCAGTTCTTTCCGGGTCTGTTTCGCCTGTACGGCTTCGAGGTGCAGGAAGGCTTCTTCCTGGTATTTTTTCTTTTCGAACGCGATCAGTTCCGGAATGTTGTTGCGGTCGAAAATGGCGCGCACGGCTTCTATTTTTTGTTCCGGATTTTCGGATCCGGTTTGCATCCATGCCTGCAACGCTTTTGAATCTGCATCGGAAGCAGTTTCCAGCGTTTTCAAAACGAGTAGTGTTTTTTTGTTTTGTAAAATATCGCCGCCTACTTGTTTGCCGAACTTTTCCGGGTCGCCGTAGGTATCCAGCAGGTCGTCCTGAATCTGAAAAGCGATGCCCGCCAGCCGGCCGAAATGATACAGGTGTTCGGCGTCGGCATCGGGCGCTTCGGCGCAAATAGCGCCCATTTTCAAAGCGCCGCCCACCAGTACAGCTGTTTTCAACTCGATCATCCGGATATATTCGGGAATGCCGACGTTGGAGCGGGTTTCAAAATTTACATCCATTTGCTGGCCTTCACACACTTCCGTGGCCACGCGGTTGAACGTTTCCAGCAGCGGCAGTACAGTGTTCGGCCGGCCTGCCGCGGTTAGCGACTGATAAGCACGGATCAGCATGACGTCGCCGCTGAGAATGGCCGTCGTCGTATTCCAGCGCGTATGCACGGTCGGTTGTCCACGGCGGAGCGGAGCGGCATCCATGATGTCGTCGTGCATCAGGGTAAAGTTGTGAAACAGTTCCACCGCCCAGGCTGCCGTGAGTGCCTGTTCGACATCGTCGCGAAAAACTTCATAACCCATCAGCAACAGTGCCGGACGCAGGCGTTTGCCGCCCAGCGTAAGCATATAGTCGCACGGTTCGTATAATTCGGAGGGCGTTTGGGGGAATGGATGACTTTCAGCGTATCCCTGAATAAGCTCCAGAAGACTGGGTAAAGTGTGCATTTTTTTACAATTGGCAACAAAGGTAAAACGATCACGCCCAGAAACCCTCGAAAAAGAATACTTTAGAGGCCTCAAATGAATCATGACCAGATCCCATCTTTCTATTTTCCTTGGTATTTTTTCCGGGTGCAGCCCGGAATGGCGCTTATCGTACCGCCTGTTGGTTCTGATTTTCCCAGCCTTTTTATCGCATTCCCATATAATCGCGCAGGCTTTTCAGAAACTGTACACCAATCCTGCGGGCACGTTTTTTATTGCGCATGACCTGTGTTCGGACGGTGCAACGGGTAATTTCATTACCGGCACAGTACAGGGCGAAGATCCGCAGGTGTTCGTACTGCAAACCAATCCGGCCGGCGAACTGCTCTGGAGTAAAACGTTTACCGCCCAGGATCCGAATTTTTACCTTTCCACCGGAAATTGTATTCGAAAAACATCCGACAATGGCCTCATCATGAGTGCCGTTAAAGAGCAGAACACCAACGAAACCGCCGGCGTTCTGCTGAAAACTACGCTCGACGGTACGTTGATCTGGGCAAAATACGCTTCCTGCCTCTGGCGCAACAGCGAAGTATGCGCCGACGCCGGAAACGTCTATTACTCCGCCCAGGGCAAAGGAATCCGGAAGGTCTTTCTCGGAAAAATAAGCAATACCGGGCAGGTGCTTTGGGAACAATGGCTGGAAGCGGGAGACATGGATTTTTACAACGTAGAATCGCTCGTGACCTGCGCGAACGGCGATGTCGTACTGGCGATGAACGTATCCAAAATTCTGGGCGGCACTTTGATAGGTCCTGTGCAAACCATCCTGATCCGCGTGGATGCCGGCGGAGCGGTGGTAAAAACCGCCCTTTTCCCGATCGTTCACATGACTGCTCTCGTTCCGCTTTCCGATGGCCGGATTGCTTTCCGATGCAGCGCCAGCGACATCACCTGGACGGGCATGGGCATCATGGATGCGCAATTCAACTGGCAATGGTTTAAAACGGCCTGGTTCGGAAGCAAACCACTTTTACCGTACATTATCGGACAGGAACTGGCCGTTTCCGGCGACGAAACGCGTCTATCCGGCATTTTTTATACGGTCGGCGGAGAAAAAATTGTACTGTCGCTGGATCTGAACGGGCAGTTAGTTCAGGAGGCGGCGTATTTTTCAGGGCCTTTCGCCCAACTGGCTACCGGTATGGCTGAAACAGGATATCTACGTGTTTCAGGAATCACTTCCAGCGCGTTCGCCCTTACCGCTTCCCAGGCCGACGGCTCGGCTTACGACGACTGTTATTTTCCACCTTCCTGCGGAATACAACTGCGCGACACGATTTGGAATGCGCAACCCGTCACCTGGCAAAGCGCTCCTGCCAACTGCCTCCAGACGGAACAAGCCATCAGCACAGATTTGAATGTGCAGTTGTCGGATTTTTGTATGGACCAGGGCGATACAGGTGCGGGGTTTCTGATGAGCGATACGGTGATTTGTGCCGGCGAAACCATTGATTTTCAACGAAATGCCGGCATTTCTTTACCTGCCTTCGGCACCTCGGAATGGACTTTTCAGGGAGCGGTCCCGCTCCGCGCCAGCGAGGGCACGGTTGAAAACGTTCATTTTAATCAACCCGGTTCTTTTGCGGTGCAGCATATTTTCACCGTAGCGGGTTGCCGCGATACGGCTTTTGCCACTGTTACGGTATTTACGCCGCCTGTGGTGTCACTGGGCGCCGATACAACAGTTTGTCCGGGGGAGCCCTTACTGCTTTCCGTCGATTCGCTTCCCGGCGCCAACTACGTTTGGAGCAACGGCGATACCGGCCCGGCAACGGTCGTTTCGAGTCAGGGTTCGTATGCTGTCACTGTAACGCCAAGCGGAGGTTGCGCAGCCACAGATGTTATCCAGGTTACATTTTTGAGTGCTGCCGATATTTCGCTCGGACCCGATACGCTGATTTGCCCCGATGTTTCCATCCATCTTTCCGTTCCGGCAAATATGGCCGCTTATTCACTCCGATGGAGTACGGGCGACACCGGTCCGGAAATAGACATTAACGCGCCGGGGCTTTACATCCTGCAAATGGACGCCGGAAACTGTGATTTTTCCGACTCCATCATCGTATACGCCGCCGATTGCAGCGAATGCCGGGTATATGCGGCCAATGTATTTGCACCCGAAAACGCTTCAGTCGGCAACCTTTTCCGGCTGTCACCCGGATGCCCGGTGCTGACAGGTTTCTGGCGCATTTATGACCGCTGGGGAGCACTTTTATTTGAAAGTCACGACTTCAGCCAGGGCTGGGACGGCCGCCTGAACGGAAAAGCGCTTCCACCTGGGGTATATTTGTACGACGCGCAAATGCAACTTGCCCCGCTGCAACGGCCGGTGGAATGGCGGCGCGTGAGCGGGGCTGTTACTTTGGTCAAATAATTTCTGCCATCGGCTGGAAATCTTCCGCTTTCCACTTCGCCATATTTTCATAGTTCTGCCACCGCAAATCCACAATTTCCTGGGCCAGCCGCATCAGATAACCCGCTTCTTCCGGGTTGGCGCGCAGCAAATCTTTGTAGCGCAATTCCCGGTAGGCGTATTCCGTGAGCGGAATCGTCGGGCGCGGGGAATCCAGTACAAACGGGTTTTTCTTGATCTGGCGCAGCATCGGGTTGTAGCGGATAAGCGGCCAATAGCCTGAAGAAACGGCCAAACTTTGTTGTTCGAGTCCTTTTTCCATATCGATGCCGTGTGCAATGCAGTGGCTGTATGCGAGGATGAGCGACGGGCCGGGATAAGCTTCCGCTTCGCGCAGGGCCAGCAGGGTCTGTTGCGGATTAGCGCCCATGGAGATTTGCGCCACGTACACGTTTCCGTAGGAAATAGCCTGCATCGCAAGGTCCTTTTTGCCTACACGCTTGCCGGCAGCGGCAAATTTGGCCGTCGCGGCCGTCGGCGTCGCTTTTGACATTTGCCCCCCGGTATTCGAGTACACTTCCGTATCCAGCACGAGCACATTGATGTCTTTGCCGCTGGCCATGGCGTGGTCGAGTCCTGAAGAACCGATGTCGTATGCCCAGCCGTCGCCGCCTACCAGCCAGACGCTGCGACGCACGAAATATTCGGCCAGAGAACGCAGGTGAGCGGCATCCGGATGTTTCGATTGATCCAGCAGCGCATGCAGTTTATCTACGCGGGCACGCTGGAGCGCCAGGTCTGATTCCGTTTTTTGAGTTGCCTGCAGAATGTCGTCGATAAGTTGCGGATCGATGGTATCTTTCATGCGCACCATCAGTTCGCGGGCCATTTCGGTGTGTTTATCTACTGAAATACGCATACCCAGACCGAATTCGGCATTGTCTTCAAACAGGGAATTGGACCAGGCCGGTCCGCGCCCCTGCGCGTTTTTCGTCCACGGTGTCGTAGGCAGGTTGCCGCCGAAAATAGAGGAGCAGCCCGTCGCATTGGCCACGATCATGCGGTCGCCGAATAACTGCGATAGGGTGCGCAGATAGGGTGTTTCACCGCAGCCGGCGCAGGCGCCGGAAAATTCGAACAGCGGTTCGAGGAATTGGGCGCCGCGTACCAGGGAAAAATCGATTTCGGCGCGGTTGTTCACCGGCAAGGTTTCGAAGAACTGGATATTCGTTTTTTCCTGTTCGATCACAGGCATTTTCGGGGCCATATTGATGGCTTTCCGGGTATTGTCGGTTAGGTCGACTACCGGGCAAGTTTCTACACAAAGGTTACAACCGGTGCAGTCTTCGAGGTATACCTGTAACGTGTACCGCGTTTCGGGAAAACCACGGGCGTTGATCGGTGCGGAATGGAAGCCTTGCGGCGCCTGTTCGAGGTAATTTTCGTGGTAAAACTTGGAGCGGATGACGCTGTGCGGGCACACGAAACTGCAATTGCCGCACTGAATACAGGTATCGGGTTCCCAAATGGGTACCAGATCGGAAATGTTGCGTTTTTCCCACTTCGTGGTGCCGCTGGGATAGGTGCCGTCGTTGGGCATAGCACTCACCGGCAATTCGTCGCCGCGGCCGTCCATCATCATGGCGGTCACTTCGCGTACAAAATCGGGCGCGCCTTCCGGAACAACCGACGGGAAATCCGTCAGGCTTCCGGTAACAGGCTTATCGGTCACTTCATAAAGATGCAGCAGGGTAGCATCGACCGCCTGGAAGTTTTGTTCTACAATCTTGTCGCCTTTTTTGCTATACGTTTTTTTAATGGCTTTTTTGATTTCCGCAATGGCCTCGTCTTTCGGCAAAACACCCGAAAGCGCGAAGAAACATACCTGCATGATCGTATTGATCCTGCTGCCCATGCCCACTTCCGCGGCTACTTTCGACGCGTCGATGACATAGAAACGGATGTTTTTTTGCAAAATGGCCGTCTGAACGGGCGCCGGCAATTGTTCCCAGATTTCATCTTTGTCGTACGGGCTGTTCAGCAAAAAAGTAGCGCCGGGTTTGGCCAGTTTGAGCATGTCCGTTTTCTGGACAAAATTGAATTTATGGCAGGCTACGAAATCGGCTTCACGGATCAGGTAAGGCGCCTCGATGGGGCTTTTACCAAAACGCAGGTGCGATACCGTTTGGGAACCCGATTTTTTGGAGTCGTACACGAAATATCCCTGCGCGTGCAGGTCGGTATTTTCGCCGATAATCTTGATACTGTTTTTATTGGCCCCCACAGTGCCGTCGGCGCCCAGGGCAAAAAACAGCGCCTGGGTCATGCCCGGATTTTCCAGTTCAAATTCCGTATAAGGCAGACTTGTATTCGATACGTCGTCGTAAATGCCGATGGTAAAGTGGTTTTTGGGGCGGTCTTTTTTAAGTTCGTCAAAAATTCCTTTTACCATACCGGGCGTAAATTCCTTGCTCGACAGGCCGTAACGGCCGCCCACTACCAGCGGCATGGTTTGTAGCCATCCGTTGCCCATACTTTCCGACAATGCCGTCACGACATCCTGATAAAGCGGTTCGCCGGCAGCGCCGGGTTCCTTGCAGCGATCCAGCACGGCGATTTTCCGAACGGTCGGCGGGAGCGCTTTCGCCAGGTGCTCGATGGAGAACGGCCGGAACAAGCGCACCTGCAAGACTCCAATTTTCTCGTGTTGCCCCATCAGGTAGCGGCAGGTTTCGGCGGCAGTTTGTACGCCCGAACCCATCAGAATAATAACCCGCTCGGCATCCGGGGCGCCGAAATATTCAAACAACTGGTATTTTCTTCCTGTGAGCCATGTAAAACGATCCATCGCCTCCTGCACGATTTCCGGCGTTTTGGCGTAAAACGGATTTACCGTCTCGCGGCCCTGGAAATACACGTCGGGGTTCTGGGCTGTGCCACGCACGAACGGCCGGTCGGGACTGAGCGCACGTCGGCGGTGGGCAATCACGTCGGCTTCGTTGATCATACCCAGGATGACGGAATCGGGAATCAGGGTAATTTTATTGACTTCGTGCGAGGTCCTGAAACCGTCGAAAAAGTGGATAAAAGGTAGTCGCGCCTGCAAGGTAGCCGCCTGAGCGATCAGCGCCATATCGTGCGCTTCCTGAACGGAGGCCGAACTCAGCATGGAAAAACCCGTGGTACGGGCCGCCATTACGTCGCTGTGGTCGCCGAAAATAGACAGTCCCTGCGCGGCAAGCGACCGGGCGGCTACGTGGAAAACGGTGCTCGTCAGTTCGCCGGCAATTTTATACATATTGGGCAGCATAAGCATAAGCCCCTGCGATGCCGTGAAAGTGGTAGTGAGCGAACCGGTTTGCAGGGCGCCGTGTACAGCACCTGCGGCGCCGCCTTCGCTTTGCATTTCGATCACTTCCGGTACGTGCCCCCAGATATTTTTGGTCTTTTTGGCCGACCATTCGTCGGCCAGTTCGGCCATTGCCGAAGAAGGCGTGATGGGATAGATGGCGCACACTTCATTGACGCGATACGCGATGTATGCGGTGGCTTCGTTGCCGTCTATGGTCACTTGTATATTGGATTTCGACATGATTGCTGAAAATTTAAGCGGGTTACCCGGAATTTTACTATTGCTCGGCTACCATTTCAATGGCGTGGCAGGGACACTGTTCGTAGCAAACGGCACAACCCGTGCAACGATCGTAATCAAATTTGTAGCGGTTGCCTTTGCCGAGTTTGATCACGGCATCTTCCGGACAGGCGCCGAAGCAGCCGTCGCATTCGAAGCAATTGCCGCAGGAAAGGCAGCGCTGCGCTTCGTAACGTGCAGCGGTTTCGGACAAGCCGGACAACACTTCCCGGAAATCCTGTACCCGTACGATCTCTGACGCCTGCGGTTGTGCCTGTTGCGGCGCAAAAGTCTGGTACCAGATGTGCATCCTCTCAAATCCTACAACGGGGTGTTTTTCCGCTTTCACGACCGATTGATTTTTTAAATAACCGTCGATAAAACGGGCGGCTTTTTTGCCGTGTCCGACGGCTACCGTCACTGTGCGTTCGCTGGGCACCATATCGCCGCCGGCGAAAACACCCGGCGCTCCGGTCATCATATCGGGGCCGACTTTCACGCGGCCTTCGGTGTCGAAGGAAATGCCCGGCACATTTTGCAGGAAACCCGTATCCGTTTCCTGCCCGAGAGCGAGAATGAGCGCATCGGCTTCGAGTGTTTCGAACTCGCCGGTGCCTTCGGGTTTTCCGGCCTCATTCACCCGCATGATCTCTACGGTAATGAAGTTTTCATTGATCTCCTTGATGCTGCGCAGCCAGTTGATTTTTACACCTTCCGCCAGCGCTTCATCGGCTTCAAAAGTGTGCGCAGGCATGTGATCGCGGTCGCGCCGGTAAATGATGAGTGGTTCGTAGCCCAGCCTTTTGGCCACCCGTGCGGCATCCATGGCAGTATTGCCGCCCCCATAAACCGCTACTTTCCGGCCCAGTTTCGGCGCCTGGCCGCTTTCCGTATCTTTCAGGAAAGTGAGCGCATCGAGAATCTGGCCGGCATCGCGTGAAGGGATGTTTATTTTTTTGGAAATATGGGCGCCGATAGCGATGAAAACGGCATCGAAACCGCCGGACGCTTTTTCTTCTGCCAGGTCCGAAACCTTGTGGTTCAGGCGGACCGTAATGCCCATATCGGTGATGCGCTGGATTTCTGCATCGAGCACGGCGCGTGGCAGGCGATAAGGCGGAATACCGAAGTGCATCATGCCGCCCAGGATCGGGCCGGCTTCGCGGATTTCCACGGTATGACCGGCGCGATGCAAATGATAGGCAGCAGAAATGCCGCTCGGGCCACCACCCACGATCAGGATTTTTTTACCGGTAGGCGCTGCGTCGAAACGTATTTTCCAGCCTTCTTCCAGGGCTTTATCGCCCAGGAAGCGTTCGATGGCGTGTATGCTCACGGGCGTATCCATTTGTGCGCGGTTGCAATGGTCCTCGCAGGGATGATAGCATACCCGGCCGTGTACGCCGGGCAGGGGATTTTCCTCTACCAGTTTTTGCCAGGCCGCTTCGTAGCGACCCTCCTGGGCCAGCGAGAGCCAGGCCTGTATGTTTTCACCTGCCGGGCAGGCGTTGTTGCAAGGCGGCAGCATATCCAGGTAAACAGGTTTTTGCGTGCGCAGAGCGCCGGTTCCTTCTGCGTGTGCCTGAAGGTCGGAAGGGCGGGTGATATCATTGTTTTGCGTCGGCATGGCTCACATATAGGACTTTCAAGATGAAATGACCGTTGATTTCCTCAATTTATACAGGTGGAAATCGAGGTTAAAAGTCCCGGAGTTTGAAGCGCCGGATAATGACCTGGCACACTGTACAGGTTGATCTTGCTCATTTTACATGGAAAAATGGACCGCCGAATAAAATTTGAAAAGGAGCGTTTTTTGGACAACCGGCGGCAACCATTAAACTAAAGGCCCTGAAAACATAGGGAAAGGATAACTTTCGGGCTTTGAAAAGCAAAAACATGAATACCTATCATTTTTCAAACCCTCCCCGGACGCGGCTGTTTTTCCGGGCGAGCTGCGGCCGGTCCGGTCGTATCATTTTACTGGCATCCATTTGCTGGATGTCGGCTTTTGCAGCCTCTTCGCAGGCTTTTCAGAAACTATATACCAACCCGGACAGCGCATTTTTCCTCGCCTATGATCTTTGTTCGGACGTTACGCAGGGGTTTTTCATTACAGGTGCCGTTCAGGTGACCCGCCCGCAAACGTTCGTTATGAAAACCAGCCTCACAGGCACTCCCGTATGGGGGAAGATACTTACAGCCTCAGAGCCTTTTTTTTACTACACCACGGGAGAGTCCATCAGCCGGACTTCCGACAACGGGCTGATCCTTACCTGTGCAAAAATCGGTGGCGCCCAGGAATCGGGAGGTGTACTGATCAAGATGACTTCCGCAGGCAACATTCAATGGTCCAAATTTGCAGCCTGCCTGTGGCACAGCAACCAGGTGTGTGCAGACGGAAACAGCGTTTACTATGCTTCCGAAGGTAAAAACGTGGCAAAAGTGTACCTGACAAAAATCTCCAATTCCGGGCTCCCGACCTGGGAGCAGTGGCTCGAAGCGGGCGATATGGATTCGTACACCGTTGAATCGCTGGTGCCCTGCGCCAACGGCGACCTGGCAATGGCATTGCTGGTTACCAAAGATGACGGGCCGCAGGCCGGACAAAACCAGACCATTTTACTGCGGATCGATCCGGCGGGGGTGGTGCAACAGGCTGCACTGTTTCCGGTCGCGCATCTGGCAGCACTGGTGCCCCTTTCCGATGGGCGCATTGCGTTCCGTTGCAGCGCAAGCAACGGCTCCTGGACCGGCATGGGCATGATGGATAGCCAGTTCAACTGGCTTTGGTTCAAAAAAATTCGCTTCGGCCTCACCCCGTTTCTGTCCAATATCGTCGGGCAGGAACTGGCCGTTTCAGGTGACGAAACGTTGATTACGGGTATTTTTTACACACCCGGCGGTGAAAAAACCGCACTTTCCTTCGACATCAACGGCAATCTCTTGCAGGAAGAACTGTATGCAACCAACACACTCGCACAGGCAGCCGCAGCCGCACCTGCGAAAGGGTACGTTCGGGTAGCAGGCGCGCGGACGACTTCCTTTTCTCTCACCCGTTCGTACGACGACGGGACGGCTTTCGTCAGTTGTTTTTTTCCAAAGCCCTGCGGCCTGCAGGTGGAAGATACCGTTCTGACCGCCCAACCTGTCGGCTGGCAAACTTCGGCAGCAAACTGTATTCAGAATGAATCGGCAGTAAGTGAGAACCTGCCGGTGGCGACAACAGATTACTGTATCGACATAGGTACTACCGTAAACGCCGATTTTCGGATGAACGACACCGTTATCTGCACCGGCGGCACGATCGATTTCACCCGAAACTCCGGCGCGTTCGAGCCCGTTTTCGGCACTTCCCTATGGTCTTTTGAAGGTGGCAATCCATCTTCCTCTACCAACGCTATCGTACAGGACGTGCGTTACAACCAGCCGGGCATGTACCAGGTCCGCCATATTTATACCATTGCTGGATGCCGCGACACGTCTTATCTGACGGTTACCGTTCTGGCATCCGTTTCGGTAAATCTTGGGCCCGACACCACGCTGTGTTCGGGCGGAAACGTGCAAATTTCCGCAGGGAATCAAACGGGCGCTTCCTACCAATGGAATACCGGTGAATCCGGATCGGGGATTTCCGTCACACAAAGTGGCACCTATACCGTGACTGTGACTTTGGGCGGATGTACGGCCACTGATGCCAGGCAAGTGCAGATTTTATCGAAAGACTATGTTGCCCTCGGCCCCGATACTGCTGTGTGCAACGGCGGCTCTATTATTTTGAAAGCACCGGATGCAGCCGCCGGATATCCGCTGCTGTGGAGTACCGGCGAAACGGGTCCGTACATCTCCGTGGCCTCACCGGGATTGTACAGCCTGGAACTGAGCAGTGGAATTTGTTTTTTTGCTGATACAATCCTGATAGATCCCAAAAACTGTAACGGCTGCCAGGTATACGCCCCCAATGTCTTCGCGCCCGACGGCGGCATTGCCGGAAACGTTTTCCGCCTGATGCCAGGCTGCACGCTGGTGTCGGGCAAATGGCAGATATATGACCGCTGGGGGAGCCTGCTGTTTGAAAGTTCCGATCTGACGCAGGGATGGGATGGGCGCATGAACGGAAAAATCTTGCCGGCAGGCGTGTATATATTCACTGCCGAACTGGATCTGGCAGAACCGCAAAAGCCGGTGGAACGAAGAAAAATAACCGGAAGTGTGACGCTGGTGAGATAACAGATTTGCTGGCAGTTGAGATGAACGGGCACCGCTACTAGTGATTTTTAAGCGGTTCGTATTTCTTCCGAAATACGAACCGCTTAAATTTATCAATCCATGCCACCACAGGTACCCAATAAAAATCCCGAATCTCTCTTGCAAAGAAATTCGGGATTGTGATCCACACTTGTACGTTTTATCAGTTCAACTGAAACTGCACCGTAATGCCCGAGCTCAGCGTCGTGATCGGGAACGACTGAGAGGTTTTAGGTACCGTTTTGCGGTAGTCGGTGAAGAAACGCAGTTTCAAACGGCGGTTCAACGCATACTCCACAGAAGGGTTGATACTGATCGTGCGGGCGCCGCGGGTCGGGATGGCTTCCACCAGCTGGTCGAGCTGGTGATTGATCGTGATATCGTCGCGCACCTCGAAGTCGAATTTGATATTCACGTCGTTCGGTTGCGAGCCGCCGGCTGCCGGAGCGGGACGGGTCGGAGAAGCATCGGGCTTGGGCGCCGGTTTTTTCTTCGATTTGCTGCTGCCTTTTTTAGCCTTTTTGCCGGTCAGGAACGGGATATTCACATCCTTGATGCGGTAGCCGAAGCCGACGGTATAACTTTCCGACTGCGTTTCTGCCAGGCGATAGTCGATGAACGACATGGCCAGCGTACGGCTTTTTTTCAGGTCCGTTTTGAAGGTCATCTCGTTTTTCAACTTGATATCGATGCCCAGCAGCGGTTGCAGTTGTTCGGTGATGACGATCTGCGGTATTTCGTAGCGGGCGATATAGTTGGAGTTCAACGGGTCCACCTGGTACGTATTGCTCGGGTCGTAAAAAATGTCCGTGTTGTACGAATTGACCGTCAGGGTACTTTTATACCCGTGCGAGATCTGCACACTGGCGAACACCTTACTCAGATTGCCCACTTTCGACAAACCGTTGTAGTTCACTTTCCAGTTGACTGCCGGACGGGTTTTGAAGATATTCAGTCCAACCGTTTGCGGGTCGGCGTCCGAATATGCTGCAATAAATGCCGGAATCAGTACCTGTTGCTGGATTTTGCCGTAACCTCTTACGTAGCCTTCGTCGGTTTCGTGTGGATCTACGACGCCGATATCGGTACCCAGTCGCTGCGACACTACCTTGCGGTATTGTTCGTAGCGGTCGAAAATGCCGTTCAGGTCTTTGCTGAACAAGGTGTTCATGGCAAAGTAGGAAACGGTATAACTACCCAGGTCGCGTTGTGCGCGGTGTTCGAACTGCACCTCGTTCGGGTCGAGCAGGAAGTTCTGGTCTTTGAACAACTCGGTAGAGTTGCGGGAATACTGTTTATTAGCCGTGAGTTCGACGCGGAAATCCTGGAACGGTTCGACGGTCAGGCCCGCATCGAAGTTCTGGGTGTAATTACGCGTCACCTGCTGGTTCAGTTCGGGACGTTGGGTGATCCATCCTTTTTGTCCAGCTTCATCCAGCCATTCAACACTGGGTTGAATACCTGCCACGAATGCCCAGCCCGGCGCCTTGAAACCTTCGCTGAGACCCATGAGTTTGGTATCGGGTGTGAAACCGGGCACCACCGTATTGAAATTCTCGCTGTACGTGAACCGGCCTTTCCGGACAAGCATCAGCGGGCGCAAAGCGATGCGTTCTGCGAGGGAAGGCTGGCGGTCTTTGCTTTTCGTTTTGGCGCTTTTATCGGACGAGTTTTTATCGTTCGAATTTTTGGCGCCTTTTTTATCCTCCGCACCGGCAGTTTTACCATCTGCGCCGGCGGCAGGAGTCACGCCGTCCGTCGATTTGTCGGAAATATCCTTGGAATCGGAAGGTGCTTCCCGGCCTTTGCCGTCTTCCTTGCCACCCGGTTTTTTATTATTTCGCTTGCCCGCGGCTTTTCCGCCACCGTCGTCGTCGGGCGAAAGGCCGCCGGTAGATTTGCTGTCGTCGGCAGCGCCGGGCGTAGTTTTTCCTTTGGCGCCTTTTTTAGCGGGTTTGTTGATCTTTTGCAGGTACTTGCTCTTGTTGTACAAGCCTTCGAAGTTCAGGTCGCCGTTGATCTGCCGTGTGTTGTTATTTTGAATCACGTTACCCAGGCTGCGCGAATTCACGATGCCTGCATATTCTCCTGCATCCAGGTATTGCAATTTCAGCGACTGCGCCGTCCAGTTGTAACCGGCCGTGTAGGTTGCTTTCATCGAAATCCAGTCCATCATCGGGATCACCTTGAACGGCAGGGTCCAGTTGAGGCTGGCCGTGTGGTTGTAATTTTTCGGGCGGCCCAGTTTACCGATATTGGTCAGGATGGAATCGCGTCTTTCCGCCTTGGATACCGGCGTTCCGTCATTATTATACTCCAGCGGTTCGTCGATCAGGCTGCGCGCGGTGGCATCGAAGTTGAAACGTAGCGATTTGGAAATATCCCAGCCCAGATCGTAGTTGCGGTCCCAGGTGAATCGCCGGTTATAATACGTGTTCAGCGAAGGATCTTCTCCGGCAAAACGGTACGTCGTCACACCTGCGAGGCGCTCCATATTCGTATTGATGCCATAGGTATTCGGGATCGGATTGAAATTGAAATCCGAAATGAATTTCAGGTACTTATCGTTTTTGATCAGTTTTTTGAACGGCGTGATCGGTTTCAAACCCGTTGCATACTGCCAGTCGAGCGCGCCTTTGTAACGGTTTTGCTCGTCGTTCACGAGGAATGGCGTACGGCGTTTTTGCTGGTTGTAAGCGTAGGTGACGC
This sequence comes from Bacteroidota bacterium, assembly GCA_029561355.1. Taxonomy (GTDB): domain Bacteria; phylum Bacteroidota; class Bacteroidia; order Chitinophagales; family Saprospiraceae; genus M3007. The sequence continues at coordinate 27,984 of JAKQJD010000337.1, forward strand.
TAAAGTTTTCGATGTTCCAGGGCAGCGGGATTTTGCGGCTGCCGCCTTTGCGTTCTTTCCGGACGTTGGTGAAGTTGAAACCCTTGATGGTGGTCACATCCTGCGCCAGGGTACGGATTTCTTCTTTTTTAGCCGGATCCGTTTCGTCGCGGATTTTGTCTTTCAGTTTGATGTCCAGGTCGTACGGGTCGTATTCCGGGTTGCGGGTAATGTTGGAATACTGCGCGTAGAACGGAATTTTCACACCCGATTTTTCCGGCAGGAATTTGCCCAGTTCCAGGTTGGTGGAAGCGTCCATCTGGATCACTTCCTCGCGCTGGCGCTGAATGAGTTTTTGCTCGATGCTTCCCCAGCCGATACTCGTGTAATTGCCGGCCAGCGAGATATTGCCGAAATCGGCGAGTTTCATATCGACGCGGGCCAAACCTGCGTAGCCGCCGCGTTCGTTGAAACCCGAAAGGCGTAATTCGTTGAGCCATACCTCTACACATTGCAGTTGCTGGTCGGGATCGACGTTGCGTACGCCCACCATCACGCCCTTGACGTAGCCGAGGTTCGGATTGCCCACCACTTTTACCTTGTTTCTCGGATTGTTCGGATCCTGGATAACGAAGATAGCCTCGGTGTTACCGCTGGCATTGCGTTGTTTTTTTACTTCCGTCAGGAGTTCCAGGGGAAAGTCGAAACTGTTCTGGAATTTCCATACCTCTTCTTTATATTGTTTACTGTCTGGACCCTGAGTGCCCAGATTTTCGATTTTGGATGGATGCAACGGTATTTCGTATTCGTAGTAGTTGTTCACGTAGTCGGAACCCAGTCGCATAAAAACGGTCAGGTCGCTGCTATCGAACGGGAACGTCGTTAAATCCTGCTCTTCGGCGTGTACGAACATTTTCAGGTTTTCATACTGCCGCAAATCGAGGTTCAGGCTTTTGAAAACCGCCCGCGCATCGCAATACCCAAGACTGCACACGCTCATGGAAAGCGACTGCTCATTCTGCAAAATGTCGGGGAAAGCGCCTACGGACTGTTCCCGCTGAATACCGAACGGAATCGTGTAGTTGAACGGCGTTCGGGCCGAGTTTTCCTCGATACTGACTGCGTTTATATCGAATGGAATCTGTGAAAAACCCACGTCGCAGACAGATCCGCTCGGCACGTCGATCTGCGGGAGCGCCTGTTTGAAACGGCGCCACTGGTTGCGGCCGAGTTCCAGGGTAGCAAAACGGAAAGTTGTTTGTTCGGTAAATCCTTTCCACAACATCCGCACAAAACGCACGGAGCGGAAATCCTGAATACCGCCGATCTGCTGGCGCTGCTGGTAGTCGAGCGGCAGTTTGAAACGATACCATACGTAGTATTGTCCGTTGCGCTGGAAAATGACGGTATCCGTCACCAGGTCCTGTAGTTCCGGAGAATTCAGGTCGAGGCCTCTGATCTGAGCGCCCGGAACGTTCGGAACGTTTTGATCGGAACTTTTCAGGTTGATTTTGTACCGGTAATACGCTTCGTTTTCATTCAGCGAGTTGTTCCGGTCCAGGTCTTCCATATCAGGCAGGTTCGTCGCCGACGGATTGAGGTTATCCGTATTGTTCACCGGCGAGTTGCCTTGCTGGTTGTTAAAATGGCGGTAGCGTGCCAGCAGGCCCGGATTGACGCCGTCGAAACGGCTGTCGCGGAAGTATACGAAGTTGTCGTTCGCAACGTCGGCCAGGATTTCGTCTTTTGCATTCGGGCTAATGGAGGAAGCCATAATGGCATTGACGTAATCGCTAAAAAATGTTCTTTCTCCATCGTCATTCAGGCCGTCGAGGCCCAAATCCTGCAGGATCCGTTTTTCCGGATCATTGTCGAATGCATTCACCACCGGCGTCTGCACCGGTACGCGGCCCCAGGGGGTTTCAGCAGTAGCGCCGGTTCCGGGACCCGTCGGCAGGGTATTTTCGAAAAACTGACGCGAGTCGCGCATGATGTCTTCTGAAATGGTACCCAGATCGATGAACATATTGCCGTCATCCGATACGTTGGTGTTGTCGTTTTTCTCCATGTACGGGTTCAACACCCAAAACTCCACAAACTCGATATTGGCTGCCTCGAAGTCATTCGTATTCAGGCCGCGCATGAAACCTGCCCAACGCGTAGCGGGCTGGTCGAGTTCGCCACTGGTGGTCAGACCGGCAGAAATGCCCGGATAGCCGCCCGGAACGTCGAAGTTGTATGGGCCGCGGGAACGTGGGTACACGGTTACGTCGAGCGGGCGCAGGGCCGATTGCTCGAGCGGCGTGAGTTGCCGGTTCGGGAAAATGTCCTGGTACTGAATCTGGGTGGTGTACGGATTTTCACCGTCCACCCCATCGCGGGCGCTCGGGTCTGCAATGTACCACGACAGTCCGGCGCGGTTGGCGCCGAGTGCCAGCGAAGTATCATTACCTTCCGGGAATTCCGTCAGGTCGCCTTGCGGTACAGAGGCGATCACCCAGGAGTTCGCCGGGTTCGACAGTGGAAGGTTGGCCGTGCTGCCCTCGAAGTCGTCGAGGTACACGGTACCACCTTTGTCGCCGCCCTGGTTGATGGCTTTGTTGTGTCCGGGTTGCAGGGCCGCAACTTCGGCCTGTGCAGAAATACTGGAAGGCTCTTTGGTGTCGATAAAGGGAATTTTATCGACGATTTTGGTCAGCCAGGGCGCGTCTTTTGAAATGCTGAAATCGAGCCCGTACATTTTGTTATTGATCGGGTCGTCGCCGAAGTTCACTTTTTGAGTGAGCGGGCGCTCGAACAGGTTCATGTAGGTGGCGCCGATGTTGATGTCCTTGCTGAGTTCGTAGTCGAAACGCGCACCAAGCATGGTGCGGCTCTGAAAACCGAACAGGGTATTGTCCTCGAAACTCACGTTCACATTCTGGCCCGACTGCAAAATAGCGTCGTTCAGAATGCGCACCTTACCGATGTTGTAATCGATCTGGTAATCGACGCCCTCCCGAAGCAGCTGTCCGCCGGCCGTTACGCGCACCGATCCTTGCGGCAGGTTGAAGGTTCCGAGTGATATTTCCGAGGAAGTGCTGGACTTGTAAGAGCCTTTCAGCACAAAGCGGTTGAACTGCTGGAACTCACGCGCCAGGAAAGGCGTGAGGTCGTACAGTTGTTTATAAATATACTTGTTGGCGACTGTTTGGGGAGCGCCGGCATCCAGTAATTTATTTTCCAGGTAACTGCCGAATGGTTCCAGTACAGGGAACATGATCCGGCCGGAGCGCAGATTAATGGTCAGACCAGGAACGAAGTCGAAGATACCGTCGGGCCCGGGGTCGCCCTGCAAATTCAGAGTGTCCAGCCGGAACAATTGCAACAACGGTTTGGAGCGGATGGAAGCGGGAATGTCGGCACTGTTTTCACCGCCGAGGAAACGCTTTTGTCCTTTACCCGGATCTTCATAATAGATGTCGAAACGGAATTCATTCGGGTCCACGTTGGCAGTACCGATCGCGTAGATGTTTTTCATCATCAGATCCCAGATAGGATACTGGATGTTCGCGGTGGTGCTTTTCAGCATTTTTACGAACAGTACGTTGGTATTCAACGTGTCCTGGCTGCTGGTACGCGGGATATCACTCGAAAATTCACCGATTTTATGGGGAATACCGTTGTAGGTATACTCGATGGCTACGCCGATCACCTGGTCGGGTTGTACGTTCAGGTTGACGCTCAGGAAGCCGAGTTGTTCGTTGTACGTATATTCGGAAGGCGACAGCAGGCGGCCGCTCATTTTTTCGAAATCCCTGATCTGCTGCATGCCGAGTTCGTTGGTCAGGCGGCGTACGACCTTGTCGTTGTAACGACCCGTGGGATCGTCATTGAGTCCGTCCGTCAGTTCAGCATACAAACTATTGTTGTTGTTATCGGGGAGCGGCTTGTTTTTTATATCCCGTTCAGGTGGTGAACCCAGTGCCCACTGGTCGTCGATGTTTGCGGTATCGGGTTCTGCCAGGTCGGTTACTGCCACAATATCACGGAACTGTTCGGTGGAGAGTTTGTCGTTGGTGATCCACACCTCCATCCGGGTGATGTTGAACAGCGACATCGGCACGGGCAGGCATTTCATAGCCGGCTCGAACTCATCACGGTTGTAGTGGCTGATGAAGAAGTGGCGGTTTTCGTCGTATTCGTCGATGGGTTTTTCAAAGGACTGCACCTGCGAGCCGCCCTGAACAGTGAGGCTTTGCTGTTTGGAGCGCTGCTGGCTGGCGATAAGCGTTGTGCGCAAATGGCCGAATTTCAGTTCCGTTTTAAAACCGAACAGGTTCTGTGCGCCTTTGATGAGCTGCGAACGCAGGGGCATAGACACGTTGCCCGCCTCGATGTTCTGCACGATTTCATCTTCCGAAAAACCCTTCGTATCGTAGTTCAACTTCATCTGGTTGTCGAAGTCGAAGGTCGCCTGCGTGTTGTAGTTGAAGTTCAGGTTCAGTTTTTCACCGATTTTGCCGGACGCATTCATATTGATGTCCATGTCAAAATCGAAGTTGCCATTGCGCTGCTGACGGAGGGTCAGGATAGGATTCTGAATTTTCTGGTAGTCGAATCCAAACGTCAGGTTGATGTTACCCTGGGGTTTGATGTTCACTTCCGTGCCACCGAAAAGCCGGTCGATCAGGGAGTTCTTGATATCGAATTTGGCAATCGGGTCTACTACGCCGCTGCTGCTTTTTTTATCGGAAGAGACTACTCCCTGCAAGCGGTCGAAATATTCGTTTTGCTGCTTCTGATCCCGCCAGCGCACATATTCATCGAAGGTCATGTAGGTGGGAGCGCGGTAAAAATCATCGCCGATCTTTTCCGTAATGATATACATACCCGTTTCGGGGTCGTAATCCACTTGTTGCTCGATGGCCTTGGGATCTTTCAGGTCCACAGGATTGGTACCTCCCGACTGTAAAAAGTCGTCGTACCGCTCCCGTATCGGAGGCAGGGTATCGGGCGGTGCAGCCACAGACCGGTCATGAGCCGCCGGTTCGGCCACTGTTACAGCCGGCATATCTTCCGAATGGTCCGTTGCTACAGGCAAGGTTTTTTCCGGGAAAAAAATCGTCAACAGGTTGTCGCGTACACTTTCCGGGTAGGAAAATGCATAGAGCGCGCAAACCGATAGCAGGCAGATTGCCGCAGGAAGGAATTTCCTCTTCGTCATTTTCAAAAAAGCAGGTGGATTTGTCTATTACTTACGCAAACGGATGAAATGACGCACGCTTGCAGGAATTGGTTGCCTGAAAGCAGTGCGAAGTCTGAAAGCAGTGCGAAGTCTGAAAACAGTGCGAAGTCTTCAGTGCGAAGTGCGAAGTCGTTGAAAGGTGAAGACTGTTGTAAAATTGTTGGAGAAATGAAGGAAGTGTCCATCGGTGCTGATGCCAAACGACTTCGTACTGAAGACTTCGTACTTCGCACTTATTTGAGTTCATGAAGTTTGCCGGTCGTTTTCAGCAGTTTCAGAACGGCGAGTTTATAACTGAAAACCTGTTGCCAGTAATTGGTTTCGGCTTCGGAAAGCGCCGTTTGTGCATTCAGCAGGTCGGTGAGCGACACGACACCTTCCTTATATTGCAGCATCAGTTTGTCGCTAATTTCGCGTGCAAGGCCGACGTTGTCCGTTTGAGTACGCAGGCCACGCAGGGCATTTTGGAGTTGGTCGTGTGCCTGCCGGAACTCCAATTCCTTGGCGCTGCCGAGTTGTCGCCGGTCTTCGGCCAGTTTCTGTCCTTCGATGGCCAGAAAATCGGATTTATGCAAACGCCGGAACCCATCGAAAATAGGTACATTCATTTTAAGGCCGAGCGCGACGGCGCCATACCAGCGGCGTTCACTGTCGAAAAAATTCGCGTCGGGCCGGAAGGTTTGTGTAAAAGCGCTGGCATATGCGCTGAAGTTGGGCAGTCTTTCCGCGCGCAAACTGCTGAGTTGAATGCGATTCAGTTCGACCTGATGCAACAGCAGCCGAAATTCGGTAGTGGCTTCCGCAGCCAGCGTCAGTCCCTGCCAGCGCGCCGAATCGGCTGCCGGCGCCGCCATTTCTTCTATCGGATCGAATGCATCATCGTAAGAAACGCCGCACAAAAACTGTAACGTCTGACGCAAACCGCTGATGGCTGTGTACAGGTTCTGGCGTTGTGTTTCCAGGTTGGTATGCGCCACCTGAATACGTTTTACATCGGTGGGTATGGCATATCCGTTGGCCAGTTGCAGCTTCGCCATGCGTTGCAGGGCATCCAGTTTGTCGAGGTTGGCATTCAGCGCCCGCAAAAGTTGCTCCGTTTGCAGGGTCTGGTAAAACACCGTGGCCGTCGTAAAAATGACGTCTTCTTCCGACCGTGTGATGAGCAGGTCGTAAATACTTCTGGAAACATTGGCAGCAGGTATCATGCGGCGGGCAGACTCGTTAAAAAGTTGCTGCTGCACGCTGAGAGAGCCTGTGAGTTGCCATGGCCGGCCGAACTGAACGGGCAGATAGGTATTATCTGCCATGCCGAACGGTTCTCCCGGAATAAGTTGAGTAGGTAAAACAGGCAGGTAATCTATACCTACGCCAAAGTTCACTTGCGGGAAAGCGCCGCTTCGCCCTTCCTGCAGGCGTTTTTCAATGCCTTGCCGGTCGAGTTGCGCTTTATGCAATTGCGCACTGTTGTCGAGCGCAAGGTGCAGGCTTTCGCCAAGCGTGATCGGGCGGAGCGTGGCGGGCTGAGCGTTGGTCGTTCCGATGAAAACGCTCCACAGCAGGATAGGAAACATACTTTTCATCCTGCAAAGATACATATATGACACAGCGTGAAAATAAAGAAATTTAGAGGCCGTTTTCGGGGAAGCACGTGAAAACGCCGTTTACCGGATCAATGTTACATCGCCCTGGTAAATTTCTTTCCGTTCATCGGAAAAAAGCACCACTGCCTGCCAGAAATACACGCCCGGCCCGGCTTTCTCTCCGTCGGCGTCGCCATGCCACCCGGCCGACGGTGCATTTGCCGGAATCCCATGCTGATCGAACCATAAGCGGCCCCAACGATCGAAAATACGAAGAGTAAGGACTGAACGGACACCGGCATCCGCATACATGCTAAAAAACTGATTTTCAATATTATTCCCGTCCGGCGCAAATACGTTGGGGAAATACACACCGCGGTTTTTATGCACTTCCAGCCGGAGTGTGTCGATGGACTGGCAGCCGTTTTCATCCCGCACCAACACCTGGTATTCCGTGCTGGAAAATGGAAAAAATAACGTATTTCCCGTAGTGGTATCTTCAAAAATACCGGCATACGGGCTCCAGGAAACACTGGTCAGCACCCGGTCGCTACTGATTTGTAAGGAAAGTGTATCGCCTGAAAACATGCCGGTATCCGGCCCTGCGCTGAACTCAAATTCGGGCCCGTTCGCTATTTCTACTTCCCTTTCAATCGCACATCCGTTCGCATCGGTTATTTCCACGGTATAAAAACCGGGCGCCAGACTGTCCCAGGCGGCCGTATTTCCCGTAATGGTTGTTTCTTCCAAAGTCATGTCGTATGGCCCTACCCCTCCAGCGACCGATAACACGTTCACGATTCCGGAATGTTGGCCCAGGCAGAATTCCGCTTTGGCAGCCACGTCTGCGGAAACCGGCGTCGGGGCGTCAAGCGCAAAAGTTAACAGCATCGTACACCCATTCACATCCGTAACCAGTACCTCATGCTGACCCGGCGGCAGATTTACAGCCACCGGACCTGTAGCGCCCGTAGACCACAGGTATGAATATTGCTGATTGCCGCCGCTCACCAGCGCCCTCACTTTTCCGGTACCCGCTCCTTCTATACATGCCACCGCGTATCCGGAATAATCGGACAACACGTCGATAGCGCCGCTTAGTGGGGGCGGTTCCAGGATAGACGCACCGAAAATGGTATCGTTCCCGTTGAGGTTTATCACCCTGAACAGATAGTCCCCCGGCGGCAAACTGTCGAGCAAATCCGAAGGGCTGTTTCCGCTCAGCGTGCCCATCCCGCTCAGGGTATCGGGCGAGAGACTGGACCATTCGTAAATCACGAAACCGCCATTGGACACCAGCGAAATTTGAAAAGAGCCGTCGTTCATACCCGAACACGATACATTACCCGGTTGAACCAGTATTCCCATGGCTTCCACAGGCTCAGGAGTAGGGCCGGCCCAGGCAAGCATCGGCACAAGGAGGCCGAAAAAAAGGCATAATGTCCTCATCATCAAGTAGTAGTAGAGGTGTTTGGTTTTTTATGTTTAGTATTTAGAAACCAAACACCCTTCATATTCATGTTTTTTGCCTGGGAAAATGGGGCTCGGGCACGCAAAATTACGTCAATCCTGACATGGATGATGAGGTGTCATTGTTAAAACTATTTACACGCTTTCCGCCTGGTATCCAGAATGTACTGAATTTTCCAGCCTTCGTCGGTTTTTACCAATTGAAAGGAATTGGTGCCGCAATGCGAAATTTTGCCGTTGAGATAAAATTTATAGGGCGTCCAGACGCTGGCAAGCGATTGCTCGCTCATTACGGCTTCGAATTCGATTTTTTCGTCGTATTTGTCTTTCGAAGGTGTGCCGACAAACGTTACGAACTCACCAAAATCTTCAGTGAATACCTGCCATTTACCATCGCGGTCGGCCATATACGTTTGAAAAACGGGCTGGCCGGTACAGGTTTTTTTGAGCAAAGCCGTGTCGCCTTTTTCCATGCCTTCAAAAAACTGGTTGATGACGGCTTTGATCGCTTTTTCATTTTTTTCATCTTTTTGTGCGGTGAGCGAAAATCCGGCAAAAAGGCACAGAACAAGTAAGGCAAATGGAACGTTTTTCATAAAAATTAAGCAGACAGAAAGGTGATGGTAAAAGTGAATTTCAAAATTGGAGCGCGCCGTTGTCGTTTTGCTTAAAAATAGCCGGAAAGCCGCTTCAGATGGGTATTTAACCGCTTTAAGGCCGGTAATGGAATTCAAGGATGTTTCGTTTGTGTTTTGTATTGGGTAGCCGATCTTCTGCTGAACATTCCACACAAAAAACCAAACACGCCCGGCATACCCTATCTTAGCGCCCGTTTTCGCCCTTATTTTAAACTATTACAGGATATGAAATCCTCTTTTGATGAACTCATTCAATCAGACGTACCGGTGCTGATCGATTTTTGGGCCACCTGGTGCGGACCTTGCCGCGCGATGGCGCCCGTTCTGGAAGAACTGAAAGCCGAAATGGGCGACAAACTGCGTATTGTAAAAATCGACGTGGATAAAAACCTCGATTTGTCCGTTCAAATGAAAGTGATGGGCGTTCCTACGCTCATGCTTTACAAAAACGGCCAGTTGCTGTGGAGCGAAGCGGGCACTCAAACAAAAGCCGCGTTGAAAAAAATTATCGAACGTGCTGAAAATCAATAGTTTCAGAAAAAATATTTTGAATATGAGTGTGCTGCTGTGGATGATCGGATTTTTTATGTCGGGATGCCAGCAGACCGCGCAGGATCAGGTGAGCCGGAATGCGGGCGTTCCCGCTTCAGTACATGCGCAGGCAGATACTTCCGTTAAATCGCCTGTCGGAGCGGATTACCTGTTGGGGAAATTCAATCCCGCCACGCACCCCGATTTTGTAAAAGTGGACAAGCCGTACACCGACCGGGCCGGCATGATGCTCCGCAAAGAAACTTTCGAGGCATTCAAAAAAATGTGGGCCGCCGCCAGGGCGGATAACATTTCGCTCCGGATCATTTCCAGCACCCGGAATTTCGACCAGCAAAAAAATATATGGGAAACCAAGTGGGAGCGCTTCGCCAAAGATGCCCCTGCGCCTAAAGACCGCGCTTTAAAAATTCTCGAATTTTCTTCCATGCCCGGTTCTTCACGGCACCACTGGGGTACTGACATAGATTTGAACGACCTCAACAATCCGTCTTTCGAGGCCGGCGGCAAATATCAAAAGGTCTACGAGTGGCTCAGTGCACATGCCCACGAGTACGGTTTTTGCCAGCCATACACGGCGGGCCGCGCACATGGGTATCAGGAGGAAAAGTGGCACTGGTCTTTCAGCCCGTTGAGCAAACCCTTTTTGGAAGAATACAAAAAGACCATTTCGGAAAGCGATATAACAGGTTTCAAAGGCGCCGACCTTGCCCCGGAATTGCACACGGTGGAATATTACGTGGGCGGCATTAATCAGGATTGTCAATAATAATCAACCCGTTCCAATGGCTTATACCGAATCGAATATGCTTCCCCTGGGCACCATTGCCCCTGATTTTGAATTGCCCGATCCCGTTACCGGTAAAAACCTGCGCCTCCACGATATTCCGCCCGGCCGGGCCATGGTGGTGATGTTTCTTTGCAACCATTGCCCATACGTGCTCTACGTCAATCCCGAAATTGTGCGCGTGGTGCATGACTACACACCACAGGGTGTTTCCTTCGTAGGTATCAGCAGCAACGACGTGGAAGCGCATCCGGAAGACGCGCCCGATAAAATGGCGGAACATGCCCATTCCGCAGGATACAAATTCCCGTACCTTTACGACGAAACCCAGGAGGTTGCACGTGCCTACGATGCCGCCTGCACACCCGATTTTTATGTTTTCGACAGCGAAAGAAGGCTGGTGTACCGCGGGCAACTCGATGCGAGCCGGCCGAAACGAAATCCGGTTGAGAGTACCGGAGAAGACCTGCGCGCAGCTTTGGATGCGGTGATTAGCGGACAGCCGGTTTCACTGGTGCAGCGGCCCTCGGGTGGATGTAACATAAAATGGAAAAGTTATTAGTTCTTGGTTATTAGTTATCGGTTATTAGTTATCAGGGTGGTTGAGGGACCATTTGTACTTATGTTTAGTCCACTCAATCAGATGGTCGGGAAATAAGTACAAATGGTCCCTCAACCACCCTGATAACTAACAACCGATAACTGATAACTAATAACCACAAACAACTCAATACAATTATTAAATGCGACCAGAACAGATCACTGACCAACAGATTCAGGAATTCATTACAGCGGGGTTATATGAAGATATCCGCGACGGCGACCATACTTCCCTGGCCACCATTCCGGCCGACAGCCGCAGCCGGGCGGTGCTCAAAGTAAAAGATTACGGCGTACTGGCCGGCGTTGAACTGGCGCAACTGATTTTTAAACACATCGATCCCACTTCCAGTATCACCATCCACAAACCCGACGGCACCGATGTTCTTTATGGTGAAATCGCTTTCGAAGTGGAAGGAAATACCCGGGCGATTCTCCAGGCCGAACGCTTGGTACTCAATACGATGCAGCGCATGAGCGGCATCGCTACCCTGAGCAGCCGCTTCGCATTCGAAGTGGGCGATTTGCCCGTGAAAGTGCTCGATACACGTAAAACAACGCCCCTGATCCGTTTTCTGGAAAAATGGGCCGTCAAAATCGGCGGCTGCGAAAACTACCGCTGGGGCTTGTACGACTGGATGATGATCAAGGACAACCACGTCGATGCTGCGGGCGGTATCCGCAAAGCCATCGATGGCGCACACAAATACCAGCAGGAAAAAGGACTTCAACTCGGCATTACCGTCGAAGTGCGCAATCTGGTGGAAGTGGAAGAAGTGATGAATATCGGCGGCATTACGCGTATTATGTTCGACAATTTCGAACTTCCCATCCTGACGGAAGCCGTAGCCATGGTTGGCAACCGCTTCGAAACGGAAGCCAGCGGCGGCATCACGCTGTTCAATGTGCGCAAATATGCACACACGGGGGTGAATTACATTTCCGCCGGTGCGCTCACGCATTCCGCGCAGCCGCTGGATCTGAGTTTGAAAATTGCCCGTTAACCTTTCCAGATCGCCGTTACGAACAAGTTGCACCTCCATGATAGTTGAGATCACATCTCTCACTTCTCACCGTCTCACGCTCTCACTTCTGATTCATGTCTGCCGATAATTTTTACTGGTACGCCAGTGTGCTTATTTTTCTTCCCTGGCTGCTGCTCATACTTGCTCCCAACGGACGCTACACCGAGCCGATCGCTTTCGGCTCCGCTGTGATTTTGCTGATTGCGGCCGCGGTATTTACTTTTTTGTACCTCACCGGCCCCGATGTGGAAGGCGGATTTTTTTCGCTGACAGGTTTCGAAAATCTTTTCCGGAGCAAACAGATGTTGCTCACCGGCTGGCTCAATTACCTGTCGTTTTGTTTGCTGGTCGGATTGTGGCAGTCGCACGACGCGCGGCAGGTGAACATCGGGCATTTGTTCGTCATTCCCTGCCTGCTGCTGACCATGCTCACCGGTCCGGCAGGTTTGTTGCTCTACCTCATGATCCGTTTTTTCAAGACCAGAAAGTGGGATATCAGGTAATTTTATAGTGCCAGACAACCTTTGGAATTTACAAGGCATCAAATCGGAATCCATTAGCAATGGCAGTTATATCATTTGTTTATTCAATGTTAAATTTCAAAATATTAACCGTTGAAAAGCAATATACTACCGCTACCCGTTGTTTAATTACCGATTTTTAACCTTATAAAATTTTAAAATGCCTTTAAGGCCTATGAAAGAAACCTACACATATGATGCGCTGGTACAATTCCTCTACCACGAACTCTCCGCTCAGGAAGTAGTGGAAATGACGAGTTCGCTCGAAGAGGATTTTGAAATGCTGGCTATTTTCCAAAGCCTTGCTTCGGCCAAGGTGCAGTTACCTAAAGTTGAATTCGCTCCATCCTCCGGAACGCTCAACAGCATTCTTCGGTACAGCGCCAAAAACACGTTCGAAGTACAGTCCTGAACTGTCGAAAGGCTCCCGTAAGCCCCCGTTTCATTGTTGTGAAACGGGGGCTTCGTTTTTTCTCCCAACATTGAACCTTTGCACACTTTCTCTGTCCAAGCAGGGTTGTTATATCCATTCTTTCCAAAACGATTTAATATGAAAATCCGCCTTACTCTCTCCCTCTTTTCCCTGCTATTCATTTTCCTTGTCCTGCCCGGAAATAAAAACGGCCGCGCATCCCAGGCCGGCAAAGGCAATACCGGCGCGCCCGGCGACCAGACGCTGAACGGATCGCCCTACACCTGCATGGATTGCCACGACGACGGAAATTTTAACCCGTTCGTATCGATCCACGTCGTCGATTCCAGCAATACCGCCGTTTCGCAATACATGCCCGGCCAGCATTACATTGCCCGCGTCACCATCAATACCTCCGGGGCAACGCCGGCAGGTTACGGTTTTCAGATGATCGCCCTGCGCGACAACGGCAATACCGACCTCGACGGATTTACTGATGTGAATCCCAATAATTACAAACTCGCCACGATCAGCAACGGGCGCACCTACGCCGAGCATCCCACGGTTTCTGCCTCCGATACATTTAATGTGCGCTGGACGGCTCCCCCGGCAGGCACGGGAAGCGTCACTTTTTACGCAGCCGGCAATGCGGTAAACGGAAACAACAACTCGGATGGCGACGGCGCCAATACCACGTCCCTTCATCTTTTCGAACAGGGCACCTTGTCTACTTCACCCGAACAGTCCAATCTCTCCGGATTGCATCTTCAGGTATCTCCCAATCCAGTGCCCGCCGATGCTGCATTGGCCTTCGATGTATCTGTTTCCGCAGAATACGCGCTCCGCGCATACGATCTTTCGGGAAATCTCGTTTGGCAGGAGAACCGGTTGCTGCCGGCAGGAAGGAGTACCGGACTTTTGGAGACAAACGAATGGCCGGCCGGGACTTACTACGTATGCTTGTCAGGCACACATTCCCGCCAGACTGTTAAAATTCTAAAACTTTAACAGTCAGCACCTTACGCAACGCAGAAACGGGCATTAACTTTGTATTGACACTACAGAGTCAATATTGACAGTTACATTGTTTAAGACCAACGTATAAATGTCAAACGTTCGGTTCTTCGAACATCAAATCAACAACTGACGCAATGAAAAATCTGCTTTTTGTTTTGCTTTTAATGCCTGCTATCGCTTTTGCCAACCAGGGCAATCCAAGTCTGGATGCGATTTCTGTGGCATTGGGCGCCGGTGACGCTGAAGGACTCTCGAAATATTTTGCCGACAATGTTGAAATTTCCATTCAGGATAAGGAGCAAACATATAACAAGTCCAAAGCGTTGGAAGTGATCCGCTCTTTTTTCGGATCCAACCAGCCCAAATCCTTTACCCAGGTGCACAAAGGTACCAGCCGCGAAAACAGCGACCAGTACTGTATCGGTAATCTGGTCGGAACTGCCGGCAACTACCGCGTTTATCTGTACCTGAAAGTAACCGGTAACTCGGTGAGTATTCAGGAAATTCGTTTCGATAAAGAATAAAAAAACCGCTATAAAAAATGGCTGTGGCGCTCAGGCGTCATGGCCATTTTTCATTTGTAGCAAAACGTGCCCGTTTTCTGATTAAAATGTGCATATCTTTGCGGCTCGTTTCTATATTTTTCAACGCATTCAAAATTATCCATCCACATGGGCAGAGGTGACGCAAGAACCAAACGCGGCAAAATCTCACGCGGTTCGCACGGCAAAAGCCGTCCGAAACTGGAAAAACTCAAGACTATCATCAAAAAAGAAGCCGCTGCTGCGAACTAATTTTTTGATTGCGTCTTTTTAAAAGCCTTGCCCGATATTTGTATCGGCAAGGCTTTTTCATTGTACGGCCAGACCATATTCACATAAACGACTATCCTGCTTCAGGAACCTTATAAGTCATCCGATGACTTAGAGTCATCGGATGACTTATAAGGTTCCTGAAGCAGGATAGTCTGATCACATTAAAAACCGGATTTAACCATTTCAACTTATGAAAAAACTACTGCTGTTGTTTTTATTCGCCGCTGCTGCCCTGCAAATGCAGGCGCAATCCTATTTGGGCTCCTGGAAAACGAAAGACGACGAAACCGGCGAAGTAAAAAGCCACATCCTGATTTATGAAGGCGGTGGCAAGGTGTACGGCAAAATTGAAAAACTGCTGCGCGCCAACGCCCCCACCCATTGCGACAAATGTCCCGGCGAACGCAAAGACCAGCCGCTGATGGGTATGATCCTGCTCGTCAATATGGTACAAAAAGACGGCATGCTGCAATCGGGCGATATCCTCGACCCCGAAAAAGGCAAATGGTACAGCTGCAAAATGTGGCTGAAAGAAGGCGACCCGAATACGCTTGTGGTGCGCGGGTACCTGGGGCCATTTTACCGGACGCAGTACTGGACGCGGGTGCAGTAGGAAAGTGCAAAGCCTGTAGTGCGAAGTGCGAAGTCGGTAGTGCCCCAGCATGGCAGGAATTAAGATGCATACCTTACTCCCCTGTCAGCCACTCGTAATAATTGTCGCGGTGGAGGAACTGTAATTCATGATCCGGATAAGCCTGGGTAAATGTCTTGGAAAAACTTGGTTTCGATTTCGGCGACCATTTCATTTCGTAAGCCCACATTTTGCCATCGCGTTCTTCTATATAGTCGATTTCCTGCTGATCCTGGGTGCGCCAGAAGAACGTATTGGCATGCAAACCCTGGTAGTGCAATGCTTTTTTGCGCTCGCTGATAAGCCAGTTCTCCCACAAGGCACCCACATCCTGCCGCAACTCCAACGGCTGGAATTGCGCGATGATGGCATTCCGCATACCATTGTCGTAAAAATAAATCTTTCGTTTTCGCTTCAGTTCCTTGCGCAGATTGCGGCTCAGCGGCGGCAACCTGAAGATGACAAAGGTCTGTTCCAGCAAATTGATGTAGTTCTCTACAGTTTGGTTATCCAGATCGACGATTTGTCCCAATTCATGATACGACACCTCGCTTCCCATCTGAAAAGCCAATGCCTGCAACAATCGGGTTAGTTTTTCGGGTTTCTGGATGCGTTCCCACATTAAAATATCCTTGTAAAGAAAACTGTCCATCAGTTGGCTCAATATCTCCTGTTCCTGTCCCGGATGGTCTACTACTTCCGGATAGTATCCGTACACCAACCGCTCGGGAATGCGCTTGTGTTCCTCGACAAAACCGTGATGGGCTTCCATTTCGGCATACGACAAGGGAAACAAATGGTAGGCCCATTTGCGCCCAGTGAGCGGCTCATTGATACGATTGGCCAGTTCGAAAGCAGACGACCCCGACGCTACCACCTGAACTTCGGGAATTTGGTCGGTGACGAGTTTTAGTTTTAACCCGATATCGGCGATGCGCTGCGCCTCGTCGAGCACCATCACTTTACTATTGCCCAGAATACGTTTCCATTTGAGCGTCGTAACGTCTTCCAGCAAGATACGAGTCTCCGGGTCGTCTCCATTGAGCCACATTACGCCGGGATCATTTCCAAAAATAGTGTTGAGCAATGTGGTTTTGCCCGTTTGACGAGGCCCCATCAGTATAATGGCCTTGCCACTGTTGATCTTGCTGCGAATTCGTTGTTCGAGAATACGTTTTATCATGATTTTGCGATTACATTCGCAAAAATAACGTTATTTTTGCGAATGTAATCGCAAAAGTGATTTACACGTTTCGTAAATATGCCGAACTGATGCCAAATTCTTTCTTTAAATTAGAAAAAACTCCGGAGCGGGAATGAATGCTGTTCAAAAAAGGAAGATACCCAATGTATGGTAAAAAATGTGAAGCCTGTGTGCGAAATCAACAGTGTCCAAAGCCTGGAAACAGTTAAATAAAAAAAATTTCCAGTCCTCTCTTGCACAAGTCTGTCAATAGGCCTATTTTTGCATCGCTTTTTAAAGCACTGGGTCATGGTGTAATGGTAACACAGAAGTTTTTGGTACTTTTATTCAGGGTTCGAGTCCTTGTGACCCAACGAAAGGCCTCCCTCCGGGAGGCCTTTTCTGTTTTTGTTAAACACGTATAGACTTTATAAACCACAAAGGCACGAAGGCACAAAGTTTTGATATTCAAAACTTTGTGCCTTCGTGCCTTTGTGGTTTATGTAAATCCTCGTTGTAAAAATCAGTTCGGACAAATCTTTTTGGTCGGGAAATGCGCCGCCTTGGGCTTGTACGTCAAATCCACCGCATCCGATTGCTCGACAATTTCGATGGAACGCAGCGCCGAGTCGGCTACCTCCTGTTCCTTTCCCTGCAAACGATCCAGTTCGCGTTCGATATCCGCCAGGGCGCTTTCGATATTCGGCAGCGGCCGGTGAATGATGTACCGGATAATTCCCTGCGGATCGATAATCACCGCCAGCCGGTCGCAGCCGGGCTGAGGCCGGCGGCCGGAAGCCAGGCCGTACATGCGGGCGATACGAAAATCCAGATCTTCCAGCACAGGTGCCTTCAGGTAGATGCCGATAAAGCGCCGGGCCTTGTTCGACCAGTCGTTCTGCAGGATGGGTTCGTTCGAAAGTCCCAGCACTTTGGTGTTGCGCTCGTGCAGCCAGCGTTCTTTCATGGCCAGAAAAGCGGAAAACATGGTCCAGGTGGACGTAAAGTTTGCCGGGTGAGCAAAAAATATACACCAACAGCCGGTGCTGTACGCCGGGAACTGCAACACGCCTTTTTCCGTCGGAAACTCGAATGCCGGAGCCGGGTCACCTACTTGCGGAAGATTTTGATGGGTATCGGACATCATGTCGGTGAATATTTGGTTGTCAAAAGTAAGGGCTTTGTGCAAGAGTTGCGCCAATAATTAAAGGCATGTCCATTTTTAACACGAAATGGCAGGGTTCGTGCAAGGTACCACCTGCAATGCTCCATGAAAATGGACTACTTTTGCGGCTTTTCAATCCGATATTTGCCATTCATGTTCAGAAATATTCTGGTTTTCGCCACTTTATTGCCCATGCTCCTGCAAGCCCAGCCGGCAACCTATACGCCGATTCACCAAGCCCTCCCCGTTGCCAACTGGACTTTCCGACAGGCACATACCGCCGACTGGAAACCGACCACTATTCCGGCAAGTGTGCATACCGCGCTGTTGAAAAACGGTATGATCGACGACCCTTTTTACCGTGACAACGAGGAAAAGCAGCAGTGGATCGAAAAGGAAGACTGGGAATTCCAGACCACTTTCGATGTGGAACCCGCCGTTTTTCAAAAAAGGCATATCGAACTGGTGCTGAAAGGCATAGATACTTACGCGCATATTTACCTGAATGACAGCCTGTTGCTGGAAACAGACAACATGTTTCGTACCTGGGAGGTGGACATAAAAAAATGGCTGAAACCTACCGGCAACGTGCTGCACATCTATTTCGAAAGTCCGCTGAAAAAAGTGGAGGAAGACTGGAAAAACCTGGGCTACGAACTGCCGGGCGGCATCCGCACCGTTTCCCGTAAGGCGCAGTTTCACTACGGCTGGGACTGGGGGCCGCGTTTCGTGGGTTCCGGCATTTTGCAGGTGCCTGAAATTCGTGCCTGGAACGACCTGCTGATCGAGAATATTTTTATTACCGCGCAAAGTATTACCCCCGAAGTGGCCAAAATGGTGGCGCGTTTCCGTTACCGCGCCGACACAACACTGCCGGTGCTCATTTCTACCCGCGATGGCCGGGGCGTTTCTCTGGAAGACCGCAAATTTTACCCCGGCGTGCACGAAGATTCGGTGACCTGGGATGTAGAAAACCCGCAATTGTGGTGGTGCCAGGGCATGGGTGAGCCGCATTTGTACGATTTTTCGCTGGAATTCAAGAAAAACGGGCGGGTACTGGAAAAATCCTTCGTGCGTACCGGCATTCGCACCATCGAACTGGTGAATGAAAAAGACGCCAAAGGCGAATCCTTTTATTTCAAACTGAACGGCGTTCCCGTTTTTGCCAAAGGCGCCAATTACATTCCGCAGGATATCTTTCAGGATCGCGTGAGCCCGAATCAATACAAACGCCTGATCGATGACGCCGTAGCCGGCGGCATGAATATGCTCCGCGTGTGGGGCGGCGGCATTTACGAGGAAGACGTTTTTTACGATCTCTGCGACGCGAAGGGCATTCTCGTGTGGCAGGATTTTATGTATGCCTGCGCCATGTATCCCGGAAACGGCTCTTTTTTGAAATCGGCTGCCAAAGAAGCCCTGCAACAGATAGAGCGCCTGCGCCAGCACCCCTGCATCGCGCTGTGGTGCGGCAACAACGAAAACAACGAAGCATGGAACAACTGGGGCTGGCAAATGCAGTTCAACGAAACACAACGTGCCCACCTGTGGCGAGAATACCAGATCCTTTTTGAAGACCTCCTCCCAACTTATGTAGCCAATGATGGCGGAAAGGTTCCTTACTGGGAGAGTTCGCCCAAATTCGGGCGTTCTAACCCAAAATCCTGTACGGAAGGTGACTCCCACTATTGGGGTATCTGGCACGACGAAGAGCCTTTCGAAATGTTCAACAAAAAAGTGCCGCGTTTTATGAGCGAATACGGCTTCCAGAGTTTCCCGGAATGGCGCACGATCCAGTCATTTACCACGCCCGATGACCGCGAACTGGAAAGCAAAGTCATGCTCCTGCACCAGAAACACCCGCGTGGCAATGCCCTGATCGCCGAATACATGAAACGCGATTACAAAGTGCCCGACGGTTTTGAAGATTTCGTGTACGTCAGTCAACTGTTGCAGGCCGAAGGTATGCGCACCGGCATCGAGGCGCACCGGCGCAACAAACCCTACTGCATGGGCACCCTGTACTGGCAACTCAACGACGTGTGGCCGGTGGCTTCCTGGTCGAGTATCGACTACTACGGCCGCTGGAAAGCCATGCATTACTACGTACGTGAAGCGTACAGCACCCTGGCAGCCCTGCCGATAGTGGAAAACGATACTTTGAGCATTTATGGCGTGAACGACCAGATAAAAACCGATACGGTGGACCTCCATGTTCGGGCCCTGTCATTTGAAGGAAAGGTTTTGAGCGAAACAAACCTCACAGGCCAGACGCTGCGCCCCGATGCAAGCGTTGTGCTGTGGAAAAATGAATTAAAAAATGTCATAGACGGACGGAAACCGGAAAATGTGGTGGTCGAAATTGTGCTGTCCAAAGCGGGAAAAACGGTGTATCGCAGGCTTTTTTACCCGGCATCGCCACGCAAACAAAAGCTGCCACGCCCTGACATTACAGTGTCCGTTAGTCGCGACGAAAAGGGCTATCTGCTTGATATTCAATCAGATAAACTGGCCCGGAACATCCTGATCGGCACCGATGCCGACGGTTTTTTCAGCGACAATTACTTCGATCTGTTGCCGGGAGAACGCAAAACCGTTCACTTCGATTCGAAAGCGGAACTCGACGTTAAAAAAGCGTTCCGGATAAAAAGTTTGGTGGACACGATGCATTGATTACGATCTTCGCGGCGATGAACGTGTTACGACTTTACCGGAACCCCTGGATTTGGCTGGGCGCAGCATTGCTGGCTATTCTGCTGCGTGGTTTGTTGCTCGATGTCATGGACGTGGACGCCTCTCAATACGCGTCCATTTCCATGGAAATGATGCAAAACGGGTCGTGGCTGGAGGTCAAACACCGTTTTGGAGATTATCTTGACAAGCCGCCGCTGCTGTTCTGGTCGTCGGCAGTTTCTTTTTTGGTTTTCGGACTGAGCAGCTGGGCATACAAATTACCATCCGTTCTGGGCGCTTTGGGTGGCGTATATGCCGTTTATCGCTTTTCCAGGCTTTTTTACAGCGAACAAACCGCCCGGCATGCCGCCTTTTTGCTGGCCTCCGCTACGGGTTTCATTGTGCTTTGCAACGATGTCCGCACAGATACACTTCTGCTGGGCACGACGGCGCTGGCCGTATGGCAACTGGCGGAATACATGCAGTTTCAACGCTGGAAAAACCTGATCGGCGCTTTTCTATGCATCGGGTTTGCCATGCTGGCCAAAGGGCCGATTGGCCTGGTAGTGCCTGCGCTGGCTGCCGGGACACATCTTTTGTTGCAGCGCGACTGGCGCAACCTGTTTCGCTGGCAATGGCCGGCCGGCCTCGTCATCACTGCGGTGGTTCTATTACCGATGTGCTGGGGTCTTTACCAGCAGTTCGATCTGCATCCGGAAAAACCGCTCAACGACCGGATCAGCACTTCGGGGCTGTATTTTTACTTCTGGGAACAAAGTTTCGGCCGAATTACAGGTAACAACGTTTGGCGCAACAACGCCGGGCCTTTTTATTTCCTGCACGTGTACCTGTGGGCGTTTTTGCCCTGGGCGCTGCTGGTGCCCGGCGCATTATGGTTCCACTTTCGAAATGCGTGGAACAAGGCGTTTAATTTTAAAAAATATCGTTTGGCGGAGGCGTTTTCGCTGGGCGGGTTCGTGCTGACGTTTATCGCCTTGTCTTTATCAAAATACAAATTGCCCCACTACATTTTCGTAACGCTTCCCTGGGCGGCTGTGATGGTTGCATCTTGGTTGAATGCGGATAAAAAAGCGGAAGTACCGGAATTGAAGCGTACAGTGCCGTTTTTTTGGGTTTTCGTCAGTTACACCACTTTTTTACTGGCACTCACGGCCGCTTTTTTGCTGATCGGCTTCGTTTTTCCGGGAAATTACTGGGGCTGGCTGGTGTTGAGCGGTGGAACCCTTTTCCTGCTGGCTGGAATTATTAAAAATCCGGTACAAATTTCTCCCGATACGCTGGTTCAAAGAGGTGTAATCGTTGCTATTCTCGCCGGGGTTACCCTGAATTTTCACTTTTATCCGCGCTTGTTGCCGTATCAAAGTACTTCCAACATCGGGCATTTTATTCAGCAAACCGGTATTCCGAAAGAAAAAGTGGCTTTTTTCCGGCGTCATGGCCATGCACTCGATTTTTATAGCCAAACCATCACGCGCCGGATGGAGAGCGCCTGGCAAATACAGGAAACGGCCCGCCGGGAAGGCGCGATTTGGGTGTATACCAACCAAAAAGGCAAGTCGGAGCTGGATTTGATGCAAGTACCTTACGAAATGGTATATGAAATGGGGCATTTCCAGACTGCACTGCTCAAGGGCCGCTTTCTGAATCCCGTTACCCGACAGCAGAGCCTGGAACCGGTGTGGCTGTTGAAAATTTCTCCACTTCGCACTTCGAACTGAAGACTTCGCACTTATTTGAACCAGCTGGAATAAAACACGTAGTTGTTCGCAATTCGCAGGACTTCTCCCTTGAATAACTCCGGTGTCATTTCCTTTACACGACGGGCAGGAACACCTGCGTACACGCCGCCGCTGTGGCAAACCGTTTTTTCAAGCACCACGGCGCCGGCGGCGATCAGACAGTTTTCTTCCACTACAGCCTCATCCATGATGATAGCGCCCATGCCGACGAGCACATTGTCGTGAATGGTGCAGCCATGTACCAGGGCGCGGTGGCCAACGCTCACGTTGTTGCCCAGTGTGGTGCCGCATTTTTGATACGTGCAATGCAAAATGGCGCCATCCTGAATGTTCACCTTGTTACCCATGCGGATAAAATTCACGTCGCCGCGCACCACCGCCTGAAACCACACGGAACACTGGTCGCCCATGACGACATCGCCGACAATAGTGGCATTTTCGGCCAAAAAACAATCGTCGCCGAACTGGGGAATAATGCCGTGACAGGGTAAAATCAGTGCCATTTCTACTGGGTTATGCTTGTGATATAATGTTTGTTTTTAATGCGATTCTGAAACACAGCCACCCGATGATACATCCGAAGGCATTGGCCAGCATATCGTCGATTTCATAAAACCGGCCGGGGATGAACGCATATTGTACGAATTCCATCAGAACGCCATAAGACGTTGATATGCAAAATATTACCAATTCATTCCAGCGATTCGTGCGCATATTTGCCCGTAATAACAACCAGGTTAAAACGCCGTAAACGAAAGCATGTGCCAGTTTGTCCATCGCAAACAACTGGAAAGAAGGGAGTTGAACGCCCGGCATCACCGAAAGGCCGGTAATAACGAGCAGCCACACAAATGCCGGCCAATAGGCTTTTATCATATCCTTTGATTTCTTCAAACACCAATTGCTTTATCAGTCAATTTTGAGGATATGAGTATTTGAGGATGCGAGGAGTCGAATCCCCAAATACTCGCATCCTCGAATCCTCGAAATATGCTTGACGCTATTCTAAACGGTAAAAGCGTCCTTTACATTACTCCTTTTCTTTTCATTTTGTAATAGTGCACCCCGGCGCCGAAAACCCAGCCTTCTTTACCGGCTTTGGTCCGGATTTTCACCCAGTGGTCGGTCACTTTTTCCAGGCCCAGGCTGATTTCTTCAGTTTTTTCACTTTTTTTGTTCAAAAAGTACACTTCTTCATACAATTCCAGGGTAGCCACCACTTCTCCTTTTAAGCCGGGTTGCTTGCGCAGTTTCAATCCGTCTATGGTAACGAACAAACTGGAGTATTTCGTAGTAGCAGTAGTAGTACTGGTGGTTGCGGGCGCCGGGGTATTGCTCGGAGACTTGTTGCTTAGCGTTGGGCGGGCAGGACGCGTTCCAGGAACGGTACTGGCGGCAGGAGTAGTAGCAGCAGGAGTGGGTAATGCAGGCGTAGTAGCGGTTTGCTGAACCGGGGCCGGGTTACTGGCCGGCGTAGGCACCGATTCCGCATTGTTGGCTGGAATTCTGATGGTATCGCGTCGCACAGGTCGTTCATCGGTTTCTTCATCGGTGGCTTCCCGGACGCGTCGCACCAGATCGGAGCGGCGGGAAGAGCATTTCGAGATGCCCCACAAAACAACACAACCAAAAAAAACGAGAATTATCAGAGATTCAATGCGTGGGAGTTTCATGGTTAAGCGCTTGATTTCTTATTTTTACGGGCTAAATTTACGGGAAATAATCTTCCCAAAGTCATCACGCTTCGTAATCCAACATTTATGTCTGATCATCTTTTATACCAGATTGCGCTTACGCTTGTCCCGCAGGTAGGCGCCATGACTGCCAAAAATCTGGTAAGTTATTGCGGGAGCGCCGAAGGCGTTTTTAAGGCCTCCCGAAGGGAGTTACTGAAAATACCTGGCATTGGAACAGTGGTTACAGATTCCGTACTGGCTGCTTCCACCCTTCACATCGCCGAGCGCGAAATGGAATTTCTGGAAAATAACCGAGTAAATGCGGTTTTTTACACCGATGAAAAGTACCCTTCCCGGCTGAAACAATGCCCCGATAGCCCGGTAATGTTGTTTTTCAAAGGTTCTTCGGTGCAATTGCTCAACAGCGAACGCATTGTAGCCATTGTCGGTACCAGGCAACCCAGTGACTATGGGAAAGCCGTATGCGAAGAGATGGTGGAAGCCCTAAAACCTTACAATCCGCTGATTATTAGTGGCTTGGCCTATGGAGTCGACATTACGGCACACCGGCAATCCAACATGCTCGATGTTCCAAACATCGGTATTCTGGGTCATGGTCTCGGAAGCATTTATCCCAGCCAACACCGCAGTATCGCCCTGAAAATGCTGGAAAACGGCGGTTTGCTCACCGAATACATCCACAGTGCCAAACCCGACCGCGAACACTTCCCGATGCGAAACCGGATTATTGCCGGAATGTGCGATGCGTTGATCGTGATAGAAACAGCAGCCTCGGGGGGATCCATGATTTCGGCCCAACTGGCCTCCGATTACGGGCGCGACCTTTTTGCCATACCCGGGCGCACCAACGACCCGAAAAGTACCGGATGCAATTACCTCATTCAAAATGGCAGCGCCCGGCTGACCTTGTCGGCAGCGGATATTGCGGATACCATGCGCTGGGAAGAAAATGGCAAATCTGCTCCGCGCCAGACGCAACTTTTACTCGATTTGTCCACAGAGGAAGCCGTTTTGCTCGAAAGAATCAAGCAACAACCCGAAATTGCCATCGACCAACTTTCCGTAGCCACTCAAATGCTGCCCGGTGAACTGGCTTCTACCCTGCTGGGGCTCGAATTCAAAGGCGCAATTCGCACGTTACCGGGAAAACGGTATATCGTACTGAGTTAATTTTTTATTTAACCACAAGGGACACAAACATGAGACATCCCGAATTTTATTCCCCTGCAAAATCGAAGCACAAGTGCCCCTGCCGCTGTTGTGCGTCCCCACCAACAGCAAGTTATGTTGAATTTCAGGCAGAATAAAGGATCAATTTGCCTGGCTTGGGTGCTTATTTGTCGTTGGCGGGGACGCACAACGACGGCCCAGGCGGCTCACATTACCCTTGATGAAGTGAAAACCTTGGCCAATAGCATCAGTACAAAAATTCGGGATGTCTCATGTTTGTGCCCCTTGTGGTTAAACGGAAAAATCGCGTTTAAACAAACCCCAGCATATCAAATTTTCGTCCCAGAATCTTTTCCGCGTCGGCATCCAGCCACCGCTCCAGCAAGGTCGCATATACCTGTCTGAAATCAATGTTGTATTTCAGGTCGCCGGCATCCAGATCGGTAAGGTCGGGCATCGGATTTATAAGGCCTTTTTCGCGTAAAGAACCGCCGAGCAGGATCATGTTGTTGGCCGTTCCGTGGTCGGTACCGCCGGAGGCATTTTGCGATACCCGCCGGCCGAATTCGGAAAAAGTAGCCAATAACACGTCGTTCCACTTTCCGTTGGCTTTCATTTCTTTGATAAAAGCCGCCAGGGCTTCGTTCATTTCAGTAAAAAGCCTTTTTTGCTGCGCTTCCTGATTGATATGCGTATCGAAACTGCCCAGGGAAACGTAATAAACGGAAGTATCTGTATCGGCGAGTATCAGCGATGCGATCGTTTTCATCTGTTTGCCCAGCCCGGTTGCCGGATAATTTCCTGATGCGGGTTTGCGTCGGCTCTGTTCGAAAAGATAATCGGCAGAAGAAAGTGTTTCCGCCATAGTTTTATACAAATAAGCCACCGGCGCTTCTTCGTGCTGATCGGTATGTGCCGCCGAATAATCGACAAAATATTGATTGTGTGCACTTTCGTACAAACGTTTGGGATCCTTCAAGGCAAGTCCCTTGCTTTGCGTGCCTTTCAGAGCCAGGCTGAGTGTGTCGTCGATTTCCAGAGCGGCGGAAGGCCGGCCGGCGCATTGCGCATCCAGAAAACGCCCGATCCATCCGGTTTGCCAGTATTCCGACGCCGCGCTGGCCGATTGCCAGATATCCATACTCCTGAAGTGCGAACGATCGGGATTGGGATAACCCACGCTGTTCAAAACGGCCATTTCGCCGTCATCATAAGCGTTTTTCAGTGCTGAAAGCACCGGATGGAGGCCCGCTTCGGTTCCCAGCGAAAGCGATGTTTCACGTGGAACAGCGATGCGCTTGCGTTCTTTGTAGTAAATATCGTTGCGGACCGGAATAACGGTATTCAAACCATCGTTGCCACCATTCATTTGCAGCATAACCAGCACTTTCCCTTTCGGCGCCAGCATATTTCTGCCTTCCACGGCTTTTAAAAACTTCGGCATGAACATCGAAGCCGTAGCCAGTGATCCGGTTTTGAGAAAATCTCTTCTTTTAATCAGCATATTGGAAATGTATGAGCGAGGATTAACATAATTGGTATTCAGGTGTAGCCATCAGCCGAATCATCACACTTTTGATACTACTGTCCTTATCATCGCGGGCTGTGTATTTTTCAAGCACCTGTACAGGCACACGCGTTTCAGTCTGCCAGAGATAATCAGCCACACGTTGCGCCAGATCGTTGGCTGAAACCCCTGCAAACTGCTTCAAAACGGGTTTCCAATCGACGTTTGCAGTAAGTACACCTTTCTGATTCTTGTTTTTCATGCCCATTTGCTGGTCGTCGTCATCTTTGGTTTGTACATCCAGGTCGCCACGGTCGACGATCAGTTGCGGGATACGGAGCCGTAGCATCAGCGAACTGCTGTCGATCCAGGCTTTTCCACCCGGCCAGCCCGCCACGTTTGGCGGATAAAACAGGATCTGATCCAGTGCGCGTTGCAATTTGAGTTGAACTTCAGGTTCTTCCAGTTCCATGGGTAATACGCGACGGATACCGATCCAGTATTCCACCGGCGATTTAATGCGGCTTCCCATGTTTTCGGTCGCAAAAAACCAATCGCTACGAACGATGTCATCCAGCAAACGCAGGATTTGATACCCGGAGTCATAAAAACGGTCGCCCAGCCAGGTTATACGTTCTTCCGGAATGATTGTGTCGTTGACCAGGAATTTGTACATTTTTCGGGCGATGAACCTGGCTGTATTGCGCTTTTCAAGCAAAATGTCGATAATATCGTCGCCATCGAACTTGCCCGATTTTCCAAGAACCGTTTTTTCGTCTTTGTCATGGTCGAAAGATCTGAAAACAAAATCGCCGTTGAGTTTGAAACTCCACCCCGTAAATGCCCGGGCGGCTTCCTTGATGTCGTTTTCGGTGTAATGACCACGTCCCATGGTAAAGAGTTCCATGACTTCCCGGGCGAAGTTTTCGTTGGGATGCTGCTTTTTATTCTGCTGGTTGTTCAAAAACGCGATCATGGCGGCGCTTTTAGATACGCCGCGGAGCAGATCCCGGAAATTACCCAGGGCATTTTCCCGGATCACGTGCAGCAACTGCTGCTGATACAGGATATTGATGTTGCGGCTGGCGAAGTGGCCATGCCAGAAAAGGGCGATTTTTTCCCGCAACTGTGCCTGCGTGCGGGTCATTTCCTCCAGCCACAACAAATTGAGATTGCGCAGATCGTCGCGACTTTGCTCCCTGATTTGCTTTTTCTCCGCCTGATCCAGGTCGCGGCGCTCCATACGACCTATTTCCCCAATACCCATCAGCAGGCCTTTTACGGCGCTGTCGGCAATGTCGAAATATTCCGGTTTGACAACAGAATCGTCCTTCATTTTCGGCCACCAGGCATTTTCGGGAAGCGCCATCCATTTGTCCCAGCTTTGTGTACGCGGACCGAAGCCCGTGCGCCAGAGCAAATGTTTGAGTTTTTGCATCTTTTTTTCCATTTCATTGTTTTAAGTCACGTATTTGCGGACGCTGGTAATGTCTCAAAGACGGATGAACCAGGCCCAAGTTTAATCCTTAACGAATGTTTATCATTTGTGTATTCCCGCCTTCCTGTTGCCCGAGCGGACCAATTCGAGTGTTTTAACGCTCTTTGTCCGAATGTCTAAATGTTAAACTTGTGACTTTTCGACCCAAAAACGTCCAAAAAGGACCTTTTTCTGAAAAAACAGGAACTTTTTTCACCCTACCTATTGCGTTGAGTATTAACAAAATCTTAAATTGCAGCTCCATTCATCTTTCAGGTGTTTTTAAACACCCTGTTCAGGTGAGTTTTAATCCAGACTGGTTTCCGAATTTTCGGTCAACCAAACCCGGCAATTTGATTGTTAATACATCACCATTTTTTTACCCACTACCGATCTTTGATGTATGCAAGCAATAAGCGCCGGATTTGATAACAAAAATTTGCGAATGAGCGACTTACACACGAATCTTACCCTTACGTCCGATCCCCAGAGTGTATCCAGAGTCGAACCATTTGTCCATGACGTAGCAACGCGCTACAAACTTTCCTCATGCACACATGGGAATATTCTCGTTAGTCTTACGGAAGCCGTTACAAATGCGATTTTGCATGGAAACGGTGGGGACTGCTCCAAAACTGTAAGTATTTCCCTTCGCCACCAAAAAGATGCGTTGTCTATACGCGTATCGGATGAAGGTCCTGGATTTGATCCCCAGGAAGTACCAGATCCTACCAATATGGAATACCTCGAAAAATGCGGCGGCCGTGGCATTTTTCTGATGCGCAACCTGAGCGACGAATGTCGTTTTACGCGCGGAGGCAGTACGGTTGAAATGCGCTTCAAGTTGTAAATACGACAAGCGTTCCATTTGTTCCTCTTGCCAATTCGATTTTGAACAAATTTGTACCGAAACGGTACACCTTATTTTGTTATAATTTTTTCAACGAAACATGAGTTATCACCCCCGCCTGGTCGGGTTCTTGTGATAACTCATGTTTTTTATTTACCGCTCCCGCTGTTGTTATGGAATTTCCGGATTTCCCCCCCGATGAAACGCCGCCTGAAAACGTCGTTCTTTTTCACTTCGAAGATGTTCAGTTTGAAATACCCGATGAGCCCGCTATCATGGAATGGTTGTGCTCGGTTGCAGAAAAAGAGGAAACACCTTTTTATGAAGTGAACTACATTTTTTGTTCGGATGAATACCTGCGCAAGATCAATGTGGAATATCTGGATCACGATTATTACACAGACATCATCACTTTCCCATATGATTCTGATGCGGTACATGGCGACATGTATATCAGTTCGG
This sequence comes from Bacteroidota bacterium, assembly GCA_029561355.1. Classification (GTDB taxonomy): domain Bacteria; phylum Bacteroidota; class Bacteroidia; order Chitinophagales; family Saprospiraceae; genus M3007. Next base: position 57,179 of record JAKQJD010000337.1, read on the forward strand.
AACGGGTAGCCGACAATGCCCAAAACAATGGGGTGACTTTTCACCAGGAATTATTGAGGGTAATGGTGCACGGCATACTGCACATGATCGGATACGGCGATAAAACACCCGAACAGGAAAAGACGATGCGGGAAAAAGAAAACGTTTATTTGAAGTTGCTGACGGGCAAAACTGGTATTTGAACACACCGCCACGCTGCCTGTTGTCTTTAATCAAGATGAATCATCCTACTTCAAATGACTCGATTTTTTTTATTTCTCATACCCTGTTGTTTTCTGACAACAATCGGCCGGTCGCAGGACTACTTTATTCTGCAAAAGTTGCCAGACTTTATTAATTCGGAATACGATGAGATTTCGCCCGTGCCGGCAAGGGATGGCAAGTCTTTGTATTTCACGCGTATCGGATACCCGGAGTTTGACCGTACGCTGCTGATCGATTCGGTCGATCAGTTCACCAAACTTTCGTCTCCCGCTTTCATACAGTTACTTTCCGAGGTGTATACGGAAATCAATGGCAAGGCAGTGTTTGATCCGGCACGCTCAGTGTTTAACCAGGATATCTGGGTAGCGGCGGGCGATTCGGTCGGGCAATTCAGCCATGTAACACATCCGGGTTTTCCACTCAATAATGCACTGCCCAATAGCCTGGTAGCCATTACGCCCAACCCCGGCACGTTTTACGTAATCAATCAGTTTCCGCGTAGAGGAGGTTTGAGCAAAGGGTTTTCTGTGGTAGAAAAGAAATCGGATACAGGGAATGATACCATTGATTACTGGACGCATCCGTTACCGATTGAAATCAGGGACTACTACACCATCACATCTGACGTAAGCCTTACAATGAGTTTCGATGGTAAAGTTCTAATCTTGTCGGCTACAAGGTTCGATTCCAAGGATATGGACTTGTATGTGTGTTTTCGGGAAGGCCTCAACAAATGGAGCAGTCCGCAACACCTGGGAAATCTGGTCAATTCCGCGCGCCGGGAAACCACCCCTTTTTTATCGGAAGACAATGTGACTTTATTCTTCTCTTCCAACCGCGGAGAGAGTTCGGGGGGTAACGATATCTTCATGTGCAAACGCCTGGATGACTCCTGGACGAACTGGACGACACCCGTACGGCTGGTGGATCCGATCAACTCCCTCTCCGACGACAGCCAGCCGTATTTTAATATGACTTCCGGCTACCTGTATTTCTCTTCGCGTCGTGGCGGCAACAGCGATATTTATCGCGTTCAAATTGCCCCGCCCCAGCCTACCGAGATTGAAGTGATCGGTCGTGTACTCAACCGTAAAACCGGCGCACTGATGCGAAACGTGCGTATCCAGTATTCGACCACGGAAGAAAACGATCCGGTACGATTCATCAACTCCGACAACGGAGCCTTCCACCTGAAGATTCCGAAAGGTGTTGCATTTATTCTGACGCCTGCCAAACCTGCCTTTTTGGGTAAAACGGATACGGTGTTTTTTCGCCGCGACCATTACTATTTCCAGGAGCACTACATCGACCTCTACCTCGATCCGGCAGAAGTGAACGCACGTATACCGCTACAGGCGATCTTTTTCCAGCAATCCAAAGCGACCATTCTGGAAAGTTCCTATCCGGAACTGGAGCGCTTGTATTCGGTACTGCAAGAAAACCCGACGCTAAATATCCGCATCGAAGGCCACACCGATAACATTGGAAAGCCTGAAGATTTATTTCGACTGTCGGAAGAACGCGCGGCGGCCATACGTGACTATCTGGTTCAAAAGGGAATTGCAGCGAACCGGCTGGACATCGTTGGCCATGGTCCGAAATACCCATTGACGGACAACACCTCGGACGAACTCCGGCAGAAAAATCGCCGGGTAGAAATCGTCATTACCAGAATTTAAAAAAACTTGCCCGCACCACGATAACACCATTCCACAGCACTTTATTTATTTAGAAACAAACGAATACCGACATGCAATTTTATAGTACCAACAACCCCACCCTGCGCGCAAGTTTTCAAGAAGCTGTATTTAAAGGATTGCCGGAAGACAACGGGCTTTTTATGCCCGTGGAAATACCAAGGCTGCCGGAGCAATTCCTGAATAATCTTTCCAACTATTCCTTTAGCGAGATCGCATTTGAAGTGGCCCGGAATCTGTTGCATGAAGACATTCCTGAAAACGACATCCGCAGAATCGTGGAGACTGCTATAGACTTTCCTGCGCCGGCAGTAAAACTGGACGATCAAACGTATGTCCTTGAATTGTTTCACGGTCCTTCTCTGGCTTTCAAGGACTTCGGTGCACGATTCATGGCGCAGACCATGTCGTACTTTAACCGCAAAGAAGATAAGGAACTCGTCATCCTGGTAGCCACGTCCGGCGACACCGGCGGCGCAGTGGCGGCAGGTTTTTACAAAACGCCCGGCATTCAGGTCGTCATTCTGTACCCTTCCGGAAAAGTCAGCCCGCTTCAGGAAAAACAATTGACGGCATTGGGGCATAATATTACCGCACTGGAAATAGACGGAACCTTCGACGACTGTCAGGCACTGGTAAAGAAAGCATTTTTGGATCGGGAGATTACGGGTTCTATACGTCTGAGTTCAGCCAACAGTATCAATATCGCGCGTCTCATTCCACAGTCCTTCTATTACTTTGAAGCATACAAGCAAGTGGCCGCGCAAGGCAAACCGGTCGTCTTCTCCATCCCTTCCGGCAACTTCGGCAACCTTACTGCCGGCCTGATGGCGCAAAAGATGGGCTTGCCCGTAGAACATTTTATTGCAGCCACCAACGCAAACGACGTAGTACCTGAATATCTGAACACAGGTTCATACCAGCCTCGCCCGTCGCAACGCACGCTTTCCAACGCTATGGATGTAGGCGCGCCATCCAACTTTGCCAGAATGCTCGACTTCTATTGTTCCACGTGGAACAATATGCGCCACGATATTAGCGGCTATGCATTTTCTGATTCCGACACGCAGGAGGCGATGAAGGAAGTATTCAGCCAGTTCAACTACGTCATCGATCCGCACGGCGCAGTAGGTTACCTGGCTTTGAAAGAATACCAGAAAACACACCCGGAACATTTGGGAGTTATTCTGGAGACCGCCCACCCTTCCAAGTTTATAGAAGATGTGGAATCCATCCTGGAAAGGAAAGTCGAAATTCCGGAGCGCCTGGCGGCTTTAAGCGATGCAGAAAAAGTATCGGTTGAATTGGGAACAGACTACGATGGATTCAAATCCTGGTTACAAGCACGCTTCTAATGTTCCACGTGGAACATAATTAAAAACACAAACATGCTCTTTGAAGTAGTGTACTCTCCCCTACTTTTGCAGGGCAACTATTGAGTGTGTTTAGTTTTTTAGAAGGGCGTAGTTATCGATCTTTTACTAAAACGCTTATCACAAAAACTAAACATCATCCAACTATCTGCAACTTTCCATTTACGACCTGTAACACCACTTTAATAATTACCACACATGACATACGACGTTACCGTCATCGGCTCCGGACCGGGAGGATATGTGGCCGCCATTCGTTGCGCCCAACTGGGTATGAAGACTGCCTTGATAGAACGCTACCCTGTTCTGGGCGGCACCTGCCTCAACGTAGGTTGCATCCCATCCAAAGCGCTGCTCGATTCGAGTGAGCATTTCCACAATGCCGAAACATCTTTCAAAACGCACGGCATCAACTTGAAAGACCTGAAGGTCGACATGCCGCAAATGATCAAGCGCAAAAGAGATGTCGTACTGGAGAACAACAAAGGCATCGACTTTCTGATGAAGAAAAACAAAATTGACGTGTACCATGGCCACGGATCTTTTGTCAGTAAAAACCGTATCAGAATTTCCGCACAGGATTCTATCGAGATCGATACCGAAAGGGTGATCATCGCCACAGGTTCTAAACCCATTGTGCCTGCTGCTTTCAATTACGACAAGCAGAGAGTCATTACTTCCACCGAAGCGCTCAACCTGGAGAAAGTGCCCGGCAGTATGGTGATCATTGGAGGTGGTGTGATCGGCCTGGAACTCGGAAGCGTATACGCGCGGCTGGGCACCGAGGTACACGTAGTGGAATTTATGGACCGCATCATTGCCGGTATGGATTCCGACTGTAGCCGCGAACTTCAGAAAAGCCTGAAAAATCTGGGTATGCAGTTTCACCTGCGCCACGCCGTAACGGAAGTAACACCTTCTAAAACCAAGGTAAAGGTGGTGGCAAAAAGTCGCGACGACGAATCCAAAACCCTGAGCTGGAATGTCGACTATTGCCTGGTGGCTATTGGCCGCAGGCCTTACACCGATAATCTCGGACTCGATCAGATCGGTATTACTACGGACGAAAAAGGTCGGATTCCGGTGGATCATAATTTACAAACTTCCGTACCTGGTATTTACGCCATCGGTGATGTGATCCAGGGAGCCATGCTCGCACACAAGGCGGAAGAAGAAGGTATGTTCGTAGCGGAAACAATGGCCGGACAAAAACCACATATTCATTACAACCTGATTCCCGGCGTCGTGTATACCTGGCCGGAAGTTGCAAGTGTGGGTTTGACGGAAGAGCAATTAAAAGAATCGGGAACGCCTTACAAGCCCGGTAAATTTCCGTTCCGTGCTTTGGGTCGTGCGCGCGCTTCCATGGACCTCGACGGCATGGTGAAAGTATTGGCGCACAAAGAAACCGATGAAATTCTGGGTGTACACATCGTGGGTGCCCGAGCGGCCGATATGATTGCGGAGGCTGTTGCGTTGATGGAATTCCGTGCATCCGCTGAAGATGCGGCCCGTATGAGTCATGCACACCCGACTTACACGGAGGCATTTAAGGAAGCATGTATGGCTGCGAGCGCAAACAGGGCAATTCACATATAAAACAGCCTATTTTAAATACAATCAATTGATTTCCAATACTTTAAGCAAAAAAAACTCCTGTAGATCGGATCTACAGGAGTTTTTTTTATTATTATGACCTGATCAAGCGATGAATCAGGCTACCGTATTCTTTTCGGATACATCCTTCAGGAAACCATCCAGGATGGAATTGAATTCTTTCGGTTTTTCCATCATCGGCGCGTGGCCGCATTCATCAATAAAAAACAGTTTGGAGTCGGAAATCAATTCATGGAATTTTTCTCCCACGAAAGGTGGCGTCACGGAATCCTGTTTTCCCCAGATGAGCAGCGTAGGTGCCTTGATGTTGTGCAACTTGTCGCCGAGGTTGTGGCGCACGGCCGACTTCGCAGTAGCCACCACACGGATGGCTTTGTTGCGGTCGTTCACGATATCGAATACCTCGTCTACCAGTTCCTTACTGGCTACGGCCGGATTGTAAAAAGTTTCGGCCGTTTTTGATTTGATGTATTCGTAGTCGCCGCGTTTGGGGAAAGCTGTTCCGAAAGCGCTTTCAAACAAACCCGAACTACCTGTCAGGGTAATGGATGCGATGCGTTCCGGATGAGCGAGCGCATACAGCAAGGCAACGTGACCTCCCAGCGAATTGCCCAGCAGGTGCACTTTGTCGTAGCCTTTTTGTTCTACAAATTTTGTGGTGAAATCCACCAGCCCCATGACGGAGACCTGAAAGATCGGCAACTCATAAATAGGCAGCAAAGGCACCACCACATTGTACCGGTCGGCAAAATGATCGATGATTCCCTGAAAGTTACTCAATGCACCAAACAGTCCGTGCAGCAGGAGCAACGTTTCACCCGGCGTTCCAGACTCGATATAACGGAGGCCGTTTTCTTCTTTTACTGATAATGTCATTCGATGTGGTTCAAGATAAGATTTGCAAAAATAGCAAAAAGCGCTAAACTAAATCATGTGCAGAAAAAGCACCCGGAAATGCGTGCAATATATTGCGCCGGCGCCGGCTTTCATTTTTTTGTATTGGGAATCAAACTTAACTGGTAGGTCACAAATAACAAGATGCCCAGCAATACGATAGCACCTGCCTGATGCAACACACCCAGTGTTACCGGGATACTGCCGTTGCAATTTATCAGGGTAAATATACCCAGTAAAATCTGAACGGATAACATGACGAGAAGCGCTGTATTTCCCAAACGAAGAGAAGATGTTTTCGGTTCACCTTTTCCGGTTTTCCAGACAAAATAAATAATCAGGATGGAAAGCAGGTAAGCGGTATTCCTATGCAAAAACTGAATCAGCGTGGGCATAAAAATATCGCTGTCGTAGTTGGTAAAATTTTCCGATATCCAGTTGGCAGGATCCAGCAAAACACCCGGCAGGTAAGCGCCATGCATGTCGGGCCAGGTCGGGTAAGACAATCCGGCTTTGGAGCCCGACATCAGGGCGCCCAATGCAATTTGTACGAAAGCCACACCAATCATCGTCCAGGAAAAACCTGCCCCCCATTTTCCGGAACCCGACCGACGAACGTCATTCGGCTGGTAGGCAATAAATGTGGTCCACAGCAGGTAGGAGAAAATTAAGATCGCCATCGTGAGGTGCAGCGTCAGATTATAAGCATTTACCCAGGGGCGTTTGATCAGCCCGCTGGCAACCATGATCCAGCCGAAAAATCCTTCCAGGCCTGCCAGCCCGACAACGATCAGCAGCCGAGGCAGCAGACGCCGTGAAAACATACCGCGATACAGGAACCAGCAAAAGGGAATGACAAAAACAAAAAACATCAGTCGCGCCCACAGCCGGTGGAAATACTCCCAAAAGAAAATAAACTTGAACGCATCGAGCGTCATGCCCTGATTGATCTTGTGATACTGAGGCGTTTGCCGGTACAGGTCGAAGGCTTCCTGCCAGGCCGCTTCTGATAGCGGCGGCAAGGTGCCTGTAACGATCTCCCAGCGGGTAATGCTCAAACCGCTCCCTGTGAGCCTTGTAATGCCCCCCAGGGCGATTTGTATTAAAATCATAAGTAACCCGGCGATCAGCCAGATTTTAACCGCTGGGGCAATCCTCGTGTCTTGTGCAAAGCGAAACATATGGTACCGTTTTTTTGATTCGGTGAAACTTGACACAAAAGTAGAGCCTTTCGTTCGTCCGCTTTCCGGAAGGTAACTTCCCTTTATTAATTTTATATGATTTAAATTAGAAAGCCTACGGCCATCATCAGGGGTGTTGATATGTGGAAAACCGTATAACTTTCATATGCCTTTGCTCTGCTACCATTACTTACCACTTTTATCTACAAAAATTGTTGGTAAAAGGGTGTTTGAGATCAACGGTTTATAGGGTTATTCACAGAAAAATCGGGAAATGTTGGGAAGTGGTGCGTTGGTCGTTTCGTTTTCCCACCTGTTGTTAACTGCCGTGTACAAATCAGGGGTTACAAACAGGCCTCCCCCCGAAAAAGGCAAATGTGGATAAATCTTCAGTGCCATTGTTGGCGGCGGTGGAGAGTAGGGGTGGTTATCCACACAAATGTATTGGTAACAATCTGCTGATAATCAATTTCTTAGAAAGGTTATTACTTTTAATGTTTGTAACTGTTTCAAACAAGAAGTTGCTTAACGGAATGTGTTCAAAATGAAGAAATTGTAAATTTTACCTGCCGGAACGCCGAATAAAATCCCGCCCCTCAAGCAAAAACATTTTCTTTTATATCGCGTTTCTTAAAACAAAATCTCAGTTCCCAACATCTATGTGTGGACGATACTCTTTTGCTCCCACCCCAAAACAAAAAGCCCGCCAACTCGACGATTTGAAACAACCGGTCGTGTGGAAAATCCGTTTCAACCTCGCCCCTACCCAATCGGCCTATGTCATCGCCAACGACGATCCGCAGCAAATAAAAGAAATGAACTGGGGGCTGGTGCCTTCCTGGAGCCGCGACGGAGTGAACTCCGGAAAAATGATCAACGCCCGCGCGGAAACCATTTTTGAAAAACCTTCTTTTCGGGAGGTCATTCACAGCCGCCGTTGCCTGGTACCCGCCGACAGTTTTTACGAATGGCGCAAGGAGCCCGACGGGCGAAAACTCCCCTACCGGATTTTTTTGAAAAATGGCAACCTGCTTTTTATGGCGGGCGTATGGGACCGCTGGGGTTCGGGCGCTACCGCACAATCGACCTTCTCAATTCTGACCACAGGCCCCAATGAGGAAATGGCAACGCTGCACAACCGTATGCCGCTTATTCTGGCCACGAAAGAGGAACAGCAAAAATGGCTTTCCGATTTGCCGGAAGATGAAATAGCAAATATGATGGTGCCCGCAGCCGACCACCTGCTTCAAATGTACCGGGTATCCGAACGCCTGAATGGAACTGCCTACGATGGGCCGGACTTGCAGGAGGAAGTGGCCGATACCTTGCGGTTATTTTAAACGACCGCCGTGCAACCTTCCGGCTTATACGAGTGTGTTTAGTTTTTTGTGTGAGTGCTTGATTATCTACGTTTTGCTAAACACGATACACAAAAAACTAAACACGCCTCTTTATTCCCTGTTTTTCGAATCGATGAGAATCGTTACCGGTCCGTCGTTGAGTAGCGCCACTTTCATATCGGCGCCGAACGAGCCGGTCCGAACGGGCCTGCCGGATTCTTTTTCAAGCGTAGCCACAAAACTTTCATACAGTGGAATGGCCGTTTCAGGCCGGGCCGCTTTGATAAAGGATGGCCGGTTGCCTTTTTTTGTGCTGGCATGCAGGGTGAACTGACTTACTACCAACATTTCACCCTGAATGTCCTGCACCGAACGGTTCATCAAACCTGCATCGTCAGGGAACACCCGAAGCGCGCTTATTTTTTTGCACAGCCAGTCGACGTCCTCCGCCGTGTCTTCGTTTTCAATGCCCAGAAGAATCAAAAATCCCCAGCCGATCCGCGATTTTTCCACTTCATCGATAGTAACGGAAGCCTGGGAAACTCTTTGTAAGACGACACGCATGGGGTAGGAATGTGAAAATTGTGAGACTTTTGCGGGAGGGTTATTAGTTATTAGTTATTGGTTATTAGGGTGGGAAAGAGACCATTCGCACGGACGCATGGCTACATGAGTGAGTGGACCTAGCATTTGTGCAAATGGTCTCTTTCCCACCCTAATAACCAATAACGAATAACCAATAACGAACACGAAATAACTAAAATCAAAACCATGTCCTTAATACAGGAATTCAACGATTACCGCGCCCGCATGAACGAGCGCATACTGGCAACCGACAACAAAGTTATCAAACGATTCTGGAGTCTGGACAACCAGACGTACCAGGAAGGTGCGCTCGATGTAAAAACCAAGGAAATGCTGGGCCTGGTGGCTTCCATGGTGCTGCGTTGCGACGACTGCATCAAGTATCACCTCGGGAAATGCCATGAACTGGGCATCACTACCGACCAGATTTTTGAAATTTTTGCCGTGGCGAACATGGTCGGCGGTTCCATTTGTATTCCGCATACCCGCCGGGCGGTGGAGTTTTGGGACGAACTACAGAATGAAGGGTAGTCAAGGGGTGTTTAGTTTTTTGTGTTTGGTTTTTGGGGGAACACGCTACACAAAAACGGCACCCCCACCGGCTTTATCATGGTTAAAGTTCATTTGGCAGTTTAAGAATATGATTTTAACTAAACCACAAAATTTTGAATATCAATAATTTAATTGTTAAATGAATTGACAACAAATGCCGG